>NZ_SJOR01000008.1:0-97145 GCF_012027715.1 Massilimicrobiota sp. SW1139
ATAAATCATCAAAAGTTATTTGATATAGATTGATATCAAATTTCATCATTAGTTCTAATAATCGTAAATTGTATGCACTATCTTTAACTGAAAAATTCTCTATTAGTGTGTAACTTTCAGATATATTAGACCATGATTTATTTGATTTTAGATAAGAAGAGTTATCAGTGCATATCACATTATATAGTTCTTTCATATCTATTCTTTTAAATAATACTTTAATAAATGGATGGTGTATTGAAGTGATGAAATTATTGTGATAATAAGTGTTTATTAAGTGATGAAAAGAGTATAACTTAGATTTATTTTTTTCATCCCATATACTTTTGTATATTGAATTAATATATTTAATATCATTATCCATTTTATCAATGAGATTTTCAATTTTACTATACTCAGAAAAATTATTTTCGTTTGTTATATAAGCTAATATTGTATTGGAAAGCTTTATCAAATTTGAACTATTTTTTATTTTCATTTTTGTATTTTTGTACATTAAATGTATTAATAACTCAATGTACTCTGCAAAACTATTTGTCATATAATTAATATTTGTGTTTTCTTTGAATGTCGTGTAAAAAATAATATCTTTATGAAAAAAGTCATAATTAAATTGGTATTCAAAAATACTTTTATAGTAAAGATAGGGAGAGCTTCTATCCATTAATTTTATAGTAGGATAAATATGAAATGAGCTGATAACATCTTGAGTTCTTTTTTTTAGGTTGTTGTATTTTTTATATAGATCATGAGATTTTAAATTTTTGTCAAATGATTTTTCTGTGTCTAAAGTCAAGTCGTTTAAAACAAAAAATATTGGAGCAAGCAATTTGATATCTAATTTTTGATAATTAAGTGCTTTCATATCATTTAATTGCAATATCAAAGTTAATAGATGCTCTAAAGTATAACATTTACTTTTTATAAAAAGGTACTCAGTTAAAGATAGTGGATTAGAAAGATTTATATGAGGTAAACCGTCAAGTGTGTAACTAAGTTTAACACTCTCTAATTGAAAATTTTTAATAACGGTATTGTAGCTGTTTTCCATTATATTTAATATTGTATCGTTTATCTCATCTATAATATGATTTGCAAATTGTTTTTCTATATTTTTATTCATAAAATAATCCTCCAAGAAGTTCCATTCTATACAAAATAAATTGTAAGAAAGTCCAATTCTTATTTTATAGAAATATATTATCATATTTTTGTCATTAAAGGAGGAATAAAATATGATGAAAAAAGATTTAACAAATCCAGTAAAAAAATTACGTAATGATGTTGTTAGAAGAATGGAGGTAGAAAATTCAATAAGTGTAAAAGAAACTGAAATAAATCAGAATTATCTAGTAAATGATAAACAAAACAGTTTAAATGTGATGTTAAAATGGAAGGAAGTTATTATACCAGAAAATTATATTTATATAAGTGAGTATTTGATGAAAGAATTTCCGAAATGGTACTGTGATTCTTACGTATTCATAAATACAGGAACAGGTACCGGAAAGACAACTTTTATTGAAAAATTAGCACAACTAGGTCAATATCGTATTTTAGTTTTGACTAATAGAAAAGCAAATAGGAAACAAATAGAAAATCATTTAAAGAATAGCTGTTTGAATGGAAATTATATGCTTGTTAAGGTTTTATCATATCAAGAATTGGAGAAAGATATAGACATGACATCAGACATGCTAGATCAATTTGATTTTATTGTATGTGATGAATCTCATTATTTTCTAGCTGATTCTGATTTTAATTCTTTGACTAATCTCAGTCTCATGAAAATCATGGGAACAACAAGAGCAATCAAGCTTTTCATGAGTGCTACAAATCAATATATACAGGTGCGAATAGTTGAGAGATTAAAAAGAAAGTATAAAAATGAACTTTTAGTCGCGCAAAAAATATTTATTTATACTATGAAAAATAATGCGACAAAAATTCGAAATATATTTAGTTTTGAGTCATTTGAACGTGATTTACTAGCACAAGTTATTGAATCGAAAGATAAGTGGCTTATCTTTGTAAAGTCAATCCCACAAGGAAAAGAAATTTATAATCAACTTGTCAAAGTGTTAGGAGAAAGTGAAGTGGTGTTTTTGGATAGAGAATCAGTTGATGAGGGAACTGATGTTCAAAAAAGAACATTTGAAATTTTGATTCAAGAAGAAACTTTCTATCAAAAAGTGATGATAAGCACATGCCTATTGGATAATGGCGTTAATCTCCGCTCAATTCAATTAAGAAATATTGTTTGTTTTGATGATGATCCAGTAGAAATAGTTCAGATGATTGGTCGTAAAAGATCTATAATTACAGAAAATGATTACTTTGATTTGTATTTAATATGTGAATCGAATCAATCTTTAGCTGTATCTATAGGAAATTGCTATACTAAAAAGAAAAAATTTAAATCAGTTAAACAAGACATTGAAGTGTATAAAGAATTGAAGCCAGTCCATTATCTTAATACAAAGGAAGGTATTGAATATCGTAATATGAGCCATTATGATCCATACGTATTTGGATATAGATTCAATTATTTAGGGTTTTCAAAAGTATATACAGAAATAACTAATTTAAATCAATTAAGAATGGCTGAAAATCCATTTGAAGTAAAAGTGAAATGGGTTTTAGAAAAAGTTGGTGGTAGTATACAAGGAGATATCTTGTCATCAAATCAGTTAAATGCTGAAAGATTTCTTCATTCAATTAAAGGTTTAATCAATAAAGAATTTCCTTATAAAACAAAAAAGGAGAAAATATTTTTTCATTCTTTGGTTTCTGAACATTTTTGGACATGGTACAAAAAAGAAAAAGGTGAAAGAGCAGATCGACCAATGGGTGTAGACAAATTGGTTTATAAATTCACTGTATATCAAATTCCACTTCAATTTGAATTAAATGATAACAAAATTAAGATTATAAAAACGAAAGGATAAAAACATATGGATAGACAAAAGATAGAAATCGATTTTGTGTTAGAAAGTAAAGCTCTTTTAAATGTGAAAGAAATGATGTTATACACCGGTTGGGGAGAAAATACAGTTAGAAATGAATTGAATCATCCAAGATGCAACTATGTAGTTAGAAAAGGAAATAGACTTTATGCAAATAGAAGATTGCTAGATAAATATTTAGATAGTATCTCTGGTGTTTAACAAGAGAAGGAGTAGCTGTTTATTTCAGCTACTCTATTTATTAAATTTAAGATAAAGGAGAATATATATGGGAAAAGATTTAAAAGGAAAAGAATTAGGAAAAGGTATTACTCAAAGAAAAGATGGGACATATATGGCAAGATATGTTGATAAATATAGAAAAAGAAGGACGTTTTATGATAAGAATTTAAAAATGTTAAAGATAAAATTGGAGAAAGAAAAATATAATTCGAAGTATGGAACAACTCTAGAGAATGGTGTGACTTTACAAGAATGGTTTGACGAATTTATTATTCTTTATAAGAAAGGTAGAGTAAAAAATACAACCGTTTATCGTATATATCAAACTTTTTCACCATGTAAAAAAATAATATAGGAATGATGAAGTTAATCGATATTAGGGGGATACATATACAAAAACTATTTAATGAATTAAGTATAAGAGGATATAGCTATGGGACATTAAGTTTGTTAAAATCATTATTAAATGAAATGTTTAAGAAAGCAATAGGAAATGGCTTGGCGATAATAAATCCTTGCGATTCAGTAGTTTTACCTAAAAATGAAAAAAAGGAGTCTAGATATCTTACTGAAAGAGAACAAGTTATGTTTTTAAAAGTTGCTAAAGATTATGCACATTATGATATATTTTTAGCTAACTTAAGTAGTGGACTAAGAATTGGAGAATTGTTGGGTTTAAAATGGGAAGATGTCAATTTTGATGAAAAAACAATCAATATTGAAAGAACACTACATTACTCAAGATTAAATGACAACGAAGTATGCCACTTTTTTTTCACTTCACCTAAAACAGGAACAAGCATAAGAAAAATACCACTTCTTCCTGAAACAGAAGCAACTTTAAAAATAGTGAAAGAGAAACAAATAAAAAATAAAATTTTATATGCAAATAAATGGAAGCAAGAAGAACCGTTTATAGACATGGTGTTTACTACTCAATTTGGAAAACCAATTCGTTATGGGGATGTAAATAGAACAATAAAAACAGTTGTTATGAAAGCGAATATGATAGAAAAAGAAATTGCTAAAAGAGAATGTAGAGAGCCGTTTTTGTTAAGGCCTTTTTCACCGCATTGTTTTCGTCATACATTCGTTACGAGGTGTAAGAAATATGGCGTTTCTTATGAAACGATTCAACCATATGTAGGCCATAATAACAAAGAGATGACAGAGTATTATAATCATAATGTTCCTGAGATGGATATTGAAGGGTTAAAAAAATAACTTTTATATGATGTTTTTATATAAAATATTTGATAAAAAATGAGTCTATAATAACAAAATTAAATATATAGAATCAAAAAAGCGTTAAAAATGAATCTAAAATGTTGATTTTTCAAAAATAGAGTTATATAATACTTATGTATGTAATTAAGGAGGTTATGCTATGGGAGAAAAATTATTAAAAATTTCTGATCAATTAACAAGAATTGATATAAACAAATTTTTGAATGAATTAACAGAAGCTGTTAAATACTTGGCTATTTATGAAACGAAAGTTAGAGATTGTAGAACTGAAGATGGTTTATTTCTTCCAGCTATGCAACGAATTGAAGCATTATCTTCTTTGAAAATAGAAGGTACTCAGACCACAATGAATGACGTTATTGCCGATCTAGTTATTCCAGATGAAAAAAATTTAGATTTGTTAGAAATAAAAAATCATCAAATTGCACTTGTAAATGGGGCTAAAGCAATTAAGTTTGAGGGATTTACTGATGAAATTATTAAAATGATTCATAAAACATTGTTAACAAATGTACGTAAAAAAAATGCTGGAGTTTCTTTAGGAGAATATAAAACAGAAAATAATTTTATCGTAAATAGTGTGGGGACAAAAGTTTTTATACCACCTGAATTTACAGAAACTGAAGAATATATGAATGATTTAATTGATTTTATGAATGATACTGATTATAAAGGAATACATCCGTTAATTCGAGCGGCTGTAATGCATGCACAGTTTGAGTCTATTCATCCTTTTGGAGATGGTAATGGACGAGTTGGAAGAATGTTAATAACTTTATATTTATATTATCATAAAATTGTAGAGCTACCTTTATTTTATATAAGTGAAGCGTTACAACAGGATAAAATGTTATATTATAGAAAACTTACGGAAAGTAGAGAAGGTGATTATAATGAATGGATTAAGTATTTTTTATCTAAATGTGTAGATCAGGCTAAAATGCATATTAAATACATAGATAGTATTAATAGTTTATATATTCAGACTGATGACAAAGTCAGTAAAATAATAAAAGGTTGTACTAAAGAAATTACCAAAGCACTATTTCATTATCCACAAATTAATGTAAAAACTTTATCTTCAGAATTAGGTATTTCTACTCAACAGGCTAATCGATATTTAAAAGCACTTGTAAATGAGAAAATACTTTTCCCAGATGATAAGAAACGAAATACATCTTACTTTTTTGGTAATTTGATAGATTTAATTATATAATTATTAATATATATTTATTAAAGGAGGTGGTTAAGATTAAAAAATAAAAAGTGAATTTTAAAGGGCAAATTAAAATTCACTTATTAGCATTGAATAGTGAGAAATCGCTCGCTATACAATATAGTTTCCAAATTCAGTATAGCAAAACTTCTTGATGATTTCAATGCCTTTTAATTTTTTGAAAGGAGAAGTTAGTATGAAAAGAAAATATATTTTTCGAAAATATATTACAAAAAATGGAAAAAAAATTTATCCAAAAAAAGCTAAAGCTTTTAAAATTCCAGTTTAATAAATGATAAATTGCTTGAAGGGGTTTTGAGCGATACCTTCAAAATAATGATGAAAGGAGGCTTAAAATGGGAAAAAATCAATATGTAGTACATAGAAACGGTAAATGGGCGGTTAAAGGTGAAAATAATTCTAAAGCGACTGTAATTGTGGAAACACAAAAAGAAGCAATAAAAATCGCTCAAGAAATAGCAAAAAACCAAATGTCTGAATTACGTGTGCAAGGAAGAGATGGAAAATTTCGTATGTGCAATAGTTATGGAAATGATCCTTGTCCACCCAAAGATAATAAATAAGTGAAGATGTAGTGTAAAGAAAATATCACTACATCTTACATTTATTAAAGAATAATAAGCTTTTTTGTTAAAGAGAAGAGATAGAATAAAAAGCATATAATAATTATTAGGTAGATTACTTTACAAAAAAATAATATAAAGAAAGAAGGAGAAAATATGAATAATCAAGTGGTTACAAAAACACGTCCTCAGTTACCTGAGGTTATTGATGAAAATTTAAATAGTATTGGCAAGATTTTAGAAACTTTTCACTTACCACGCGAAATATTGGCTGATAATGAAGAAATTATATATGCGTGGCGTGAGTTACCTAGAGAGCTTGTGAGAATACCAGAAGAGTTAAGAGATGGTTTAATAGCTCGAATGTGTGTGGCTATATCAGTAGGATTATTTGATGGTGCAATTAATTATATTTGGAATGCAGTAATATTAAATATGAGGACAAGAGTGAAAAATTATGGATTGAAGTATGTTGGTCAGATATATGATAAAGAATTTGAAGAACGTCAACTAAATGAAATGACAGACAAAGAATTATTAAATCTATGTTATAAATTAGAATTGATATCTGAAGAAGGATATTTTTTGTTAAATCAATGTAGAGAAATGAGAAATAATTTTTCGTCTGCACATCCTAGTATTGCTCTAATTGATGATAGAGAGCTTATTATGTTTATTAGTAGATGTTGTAAATATGGTATAAGTGAAGATTATTTAAGAAAAGGAATTAACATTTCTGAATTAATAGATGTTATCAAGACTGGACCATTATCAAGTGATGCTACTATTGAGTGGGCGAATCGAATTAAGGAAACATTTTCTGACCAAAGAGCAATGATAATAAAAACACTTCATGGATTATATTGCTCATCTGATTCTAAAGAAGAGGTAAGGATAAATTGTTTAGATATTTGCGAAAATGTAAAATTAGCTTTTGATGATAAGGTTAAAATAGAACTAATAAACAAAATATAATAATTATATTAGTAAAAACAAGGAAGAAAAAATTGGTACATCTAGAACTTTTTTTAGAAGATTGGGAATAATCGATTTATTAGATGAGAGGGAAAAGCATGCAATTATATATAAGGCGTGTAAGTTGTTAGAGAATATACATTATGGATATAATAATTTTTATAATGAACCTCCATTAGCAGAAGAATTATATAATATAACAAAGGATACTGAAATTCCAAAAACTATTAAAAAATATTTTGTGGAAATTGTTACAATTTGTTATGTTGGCAATTGCTATGGTGTTTCTAATGATGCGGTTTACTATTATCAAGAAATGATTAAAAATTTTTCACCTATGGAGATAGGATGTCTTTTAACACTTCATGAAGAGAATGAACATATCAAATATTTAGTAAATAACTATAAAAATTGTAAAGACAGATTTTTAAAAGGATTAGAGTTGATAAATAAGAAAAGTATATCACCACAGCAAACGGCTCTTTATAACAAAATTGTGAATAATAAGTAGATAACGAAATCTTTGTTTATTAAAAAAATAATGGTGTAAAAATGGTGTAAATGTATTACTTAGATAAAAACTATTGATTATAACATTATTTATTTAATATGCTATACATTGGTGAATAGTTAAAATGAAGGAAAAACCTCGATAAAATCGAGGTTTTTTTGCGAAATAGCGTTTTATACGTGATTTTGAACGGAGAAGTGCGTATTATTTGTCGTTTTCATCCTCTAAATTGAGGTCAACTAAGTCAGCAACGAATTTCTGACGAGCATGTAATACGTCTGTATAGGTATCAGCGGTTATATTGATATCACTATGACCAAGATGAGCAGATACAATTTTTAGATCGACATCATTCATTAATAATAAAGTCGCATTAGCGTGACGTAAGAAGTGAACAGATATAGATTCATAGTCTGTTCCTTTTTTATTGAAGCTAATCTAGATGATGCAGTATGACGATTAATGTAATTAGCAGTATTACCTGCAAAGACTAGATTATGATCTTCATATACATTACATTTAGAAATCATGGCCTTTTTCATGTCAATATGTATTACAAGAAATAGTATTCGTAAGAAGGTTACATAAGCATTTTTTACATGATGAGATTTGTTGAATATAGTATTTATTTATTGACTTTTAAAAATATTGAGTTATTATAGATATAGATACACCGGTATACCGGTATAATGATAAGAAAGAAGGAGTTATGATGAGAAAAGTTAATGTTCAAGGTATGGAAATTGGAGTAATGGGAATGGGATGTATGGGATTCTCTCATGCGCACGGTGATCCAGCTCCTAGAGAAGAATGTATTTCCATGATGCGTAAGGCTCATGAAATGGGTGTTACATTATATGATACAGCTGATGTATACGCTAATGGCCATAATGAAATCTTAGTAGGTGAAGCTTTAGCACCAATTCGATCAGAAGTACAAATCTTAACTAAGTTCAATCCAGAGGTAGCACCTGTAAATGATCCAGCTAATGGTACAGTTGCTCAACAAATTGAAGCAAGATGTGATGCTTCATTAAAACGATTAGGAACTGATTATATTGATATCTATATGATGCACAGAGTTCCTGATGATTTACCAATTGAAACATATGCAGAAGCTATGAAAAATTTGATTGAAAAAGGTAAAATTAAGGCTTGGGCTATGTCAAGAGCAAGAGAAGATCAAATCAGAAAAGCACATGCTGTATGTCCAGTAGCAATCGTACAAAATGAATTTTCTATGGTTGTTAGAAATATTGAAACTGACGGTTCTTTACAAGCATGTAAAGAATTAGGAATTGCTATGACTCCTTATATGCCTTTAGCTTCAGGTTTATTAACTGGTGCTTATAGACCAGGTATGAAATTAGAATTCAAGAATGATGATATTCATAGAACATTCTCTTGGTTTACGGAAGAAAACTTAGAAAAAAATCAACCATTATTTGAAATGTTAGAAAAATTTTCAACTAAAAAAGGATGTACATATGCACAATTAGCTTTAGCATGGGTAATGGCTAAATACGATATGATGATTCCAATTCCTGGTATGTACAAACAAGAATTCATTGATTCAAACTTAGAAGCATGCAATATTGTTTTAACTGATGAAGAAATGAAAGAAATCGATGAAACTTTAGCTACACTAACAATCTATGGTGACGGTGCTGAATGGCGTGTTGACCAATTAAGAGGAATGTTAAAAGAAGAAGGATACGAAGTAGAAAAATCTTGGAGAAAATAAGATGCATTCGCATCTTATTTTATATCTAACTCGACATTATACGTAATGAATGTTAGAGTATAAATAGTACCGGTATACCGGATTTAGGAGAATAAAGATGCAATTATTATTAAAAGATCAAGCATATCAGGCATTATTAGAAATGATATGGTCAGGAAATTTAGAGGCAGGAGAAATCTATTCACTTACAAAAATCGCACAAGATTTAAATATTTCTAGAACGCCTTTAAGAGACGCAATTCAAAGATTAAGTGATGAAAAACGTATTGATATCTTACCTAGCAGGGGATTCTGTTTACATAAATTCACAGAAGAAGAAATTAAACAGAGATATCATCTTACAATCTCTCTAGAAGGATATAGTATTGTACGTTTAATTGAAAAATATAAGGAAAATCCAAAGAATCCATATATTATGAAATTAGAAGAATGCGTAGATTTAATGGAAAATGGTTTAAATGAAGAACATACATTTAAAGAAAAGTATAATTATGACAACGTTTTTCATAATACTTTAGTTGAATCACTAGATGATAACTTTCCTGAATATCTTTCTTTAAAGGATCATGGATTTATTAATATACCAGAATTACATATCTATGCAAAATGTCTAGATATGAAAGTTATGTTAGCGTTTAATAAAAGAACACTTAATGCAATCAAAACAGGTAACTATGAAGATGGATATAAATGTATGATTGAAAATGCTGATTATGTTTACAACATTTATATAGAACAATCAAATAAATAAAAGGAGAACAAAATGACATTTCCGAAAGGTTTTTTATGGGGTGGAGCAGTAGCTGCTAACCAATGTGAAGGTGCTTATTTAAGAGATGGAAAAGGCTTATCAGTACCAGATATGTTATTAGGTGGAGATAGATATACACCAAGAACATTCTGTAGTGTGATTGATGAAACAGCTTTTTATCCATCACATCAAGCTATTGAATTTTATGATCATTATAAAGAAGATATTGCTTTATTTGCAGACATGGGATTCAAGTGCTTTAGATTTTCTATTAACTGGGCAAGAATCTTTCCTAATGGAGATGATATAATGCCTAATGAATTAGGTTTACAATTTTATGAAAATGTTGTTGATGAATGTTTAAAATATGGTATTGAACCATTGATTACATTATCACATTATGAAATGCCATTTGCATTAGTTCAAAAATATAATGGTTTCTATAGCAGAGAAGTGGTTAACTTCTATGTTAATTACGCAAAGACATGTTTTACTCGTTTTAAAGATAGAGTTAAATACTGGATTACATTTAACGAAATTAACTGTGCCATTGTAACAATGGGTCATGGTGGCATGGGTGATTTATATGGCTTAGGTGTGATGGACAGAGAAGATGTTAAATCTACTGAACGTATTCCATTATCTAAACTTAAAACAAACCCACAAGTCACTTTCAATGCAATGCATAATCAATTTGTTGCAAGTGCACTTGCAACTATTGAAGCACATAAAATCAATCCTGATTTTATGATAGGAACAATGATAGCACAGGTTACAGGATATCCTTTAACACCAAATCCAAAAGATGTTCTTTTATGGCAAAAAGAAGATAATATCAATAATAACTTATGTGGTGATGTGCAAGTCAGAGGGAAATATCCAGAATTTGCTTATAGCTTCTTTAGAGAGGTTGGTGTAGATCCTTCATTCATTACAAAAGAAGATGAAGACATCTTATATAAAGGCAAAGTTGATTTCTATACTTTATCTTACTATCAGACAAACTGTGTTACTACAAGTAAAGATGCAGAAATTGTTGAAGGAAATTTACATGGTGGTGCTAAAAATCCATATCTTAAAGCATCAGACTGGGGCTGGCAGATTGATCCTGATGGATTAAGATTTACATTAAATAAATTACATGATAGATATCCTGAAGTACCATTAATGATTGTAGAAAATGGTTTTGGTGCATTTGATAATGTAGAAGAAGATGGGTCAATTCATGATCCATATAGATTAGATTACTTTAGACCTCATATTATTGCAATGAAAGAAGCCATTGAAGATGGTGTACCATTAATTGGTTATACAACTTGGGGACCAATTGATCTTGTTTCAGCTGGAACTGGTCAATATGCAAAACGTTATGGATTTATCTATGTAAATCGTCATGATGATGGCACTGGAGATTTTTCAAGATCTAAAAAAGATTATTATTTCTGGTTTAAGAAAGTTTTAGAATCTAATGGTGAAAATTTAGAATAAAATGTAACTCGCTTGATATGTAAGTATTGAGCGAGTATTCTTTGATTGGAGAGGTGAATAATGAATTATCAAGAAATATTAGATCAAAGTAGACCTTTAATGGGGAAAGTATGTAAATCATGCCCAGTATGTAATGGTAAGGCATGTGGTAATAAAGTACCAGGACCTGGTGCGAAAGGGACAGGCACTGTCGCTATCAGAAACTATGATGCCTGGCAAAATATCTATGTCAACATGGATACACTCACAAGTAATGCACCTGTTGATACAACTTTAGAATTATTTGGGAAGACATTTAAATATCCAATCTTTGCAGGACCTGTAGGAGCGATTCAATTACACTATGGAGATTCATTAGATGATAATTCATATAATGATATCTTAGTCAGAGGATGTAAAGAAGCAGGAATTGCAGCCTTTACTGGTGATGGTGTTAATCCAGCCATCATGCAAGCTTCAACTCAATATATCAAAGAAAATGATGGTATTGGTGTACCAACAATCAAACCTTGGGGTGAAGAAGTCTATGATGAAAAATTAAAACTTGCGATTGAATCTAATGCCTTCGCAGTTGCGATGGATATTGATGCAGCAGGACTTCCTTTCTTAAAAGGACAGACTCCTCCAGCTGGTAGAAAATCACAAGAAGAATTAAAACGTATTATTGATAAAACACCTGTACCTTTTATCGTAAAAGGTGTTATGACAGTAAATGGTGCTTTAAAAGCCAAAGAAGCTGGTGCTAAAGGTATTGTTGTATCAAACCATGGTGGAAGAGTATTAGATGGGACTCCTGCAACAGCTGATGTCTTAGAAGAAATTGTAAAAGCTGTTGATGGAAGTATGAAGATCTTCGTAGATGGTGGTATCAGAAGTGGGACTGATATTTTCAAAGCGTTAGCTTTAGGAGCTGATGCAGTGATTATCGCAAGACCATATGTCAATATGGTATTTGGTGGTAAAGAAGAAGGAATTAAAGCTTTAACTGAAAAGCTTGGTGCTGAATTAAAAGATACAATGGAAATGTGTGGAGCCACTACATTATTAGAAATCACAAGAGACAAAGTTAAATAATTAGGGTTAAGTCCAAAAATATAGTTATTCAATTTAAATTAACGATATTATTCCAGATAAAGCGATAAATAAACGTTTTACCTTATGTTGGTGAATAATTAAGTCTAAATTAACCTTGGGAAACCAAGGTCAATGGAGTCAACTTAGTAAGTTGGCTCTTTTTTATTTTTTTGGAAATAAAAGAGTGTCTTTTTTACTTGTAGTTAAGTATAATTATCTATTTATTATCTTATTTTCTTTACTTTTGTTGTATAATGTAGTTAAGAAAGAAGGTGCTTCTATGTTCGTTAGAGTTATCAAAAATAATAAGGGTAAGAAAAATACCTGTTTTTGCGCACTCGTTGAATCCTATCGTGATTCTTCTGGCGTTCCTAAACATCGTGTCCTTATCAACTTTGGGCAGGTTGATGAGGAATCCGTTCCTTTTCTGAAGGCTGCTTTCGCCAAGAAAAATTATTTGTGACGCATGATATTTCAGAAGCATTAAAATTAGGAACAAAGGTTCTTGTGATGGATCATGGTCAAATAGAACAATTTGCTACACCTGAAAACTTACTTCGTCATCCGGCAACAGAATTTGTAAAAAAGCTTGTCAAAAAAGAACGCCGTATGTGTCATTTGCCAGAAGAACAGTTATCTTCCTGTGATTTTAGTGGCGCCAACATCAAAGAGTAAAAAGCATTTATATAATTTTATAAGAATCAGTCATATGATGAATTCAATTCATACAAAAAGGTGCCTACTTACAAATTTATCAAATTTGGAGTATATTATGATAGAGGAGCTAACTATATAAAATTCAAGTCATTTGATGAAAAAGTTTGAAAATGTTAAATGATTTGATTATGGTAGCTCATCAATATGTAAGATCTTTGAAATGTGAATACGATTTGTGTTTTTGGGCATGACGAAAACAGCCTATGGAATAGACTTTTTTGAATACGGTTTCATTCTATTTCTATCTCAGTAACGATGCATCAAACTGCTGATTTGTCGTTACCAGATGATAGATGACTCTCAACAGCTTCCTGATGCAATGTCCCTGCGCACAGCGATGACTTTTTCCCTGTGAGCGTTTAAGGTCATAGTAATCCTTGAAGACCTTGTTGAACCTGATGACTGGCACAATGACCTGATATAACGTCTTTCTTAAATAGCTCGATCCTTGCTTGGTTATGGCACTATGCTTGGCTTCGTACTGACTTGATTCGTAGTGAAATGGGGCGACACCCGCTGCCTTTATTATCTTTGAAGGCTTAGAATAGTTGAAAATATCTCCATATTCTGCTAGAATTGATGTACCAGAGAAATGCGAAATTCCTGGTACGGAGATGATAGGAGAGTTTAAGTCAGTGGAAAACTCTTCTATTTTTTTATCTATTTCTTTGAGCTGATCATTAAGCAGTTCGATATGAGCTATCAGATGTTTGATCTGCATTTCATCTGCCAACGGAGAAATGCCAACAGATGTTTTTGCACTTTCCTTTAGCTTTTCAGCAGTCAGAGAAATGCGATTGCCTCTGCCGGTAATATCAAAGCATTTGCGTAAAGTTCTGATGTCAGCCTGTGCAATGGCCTTTGCACTGCCAAACTGTTTAAGAATAGACATATAGACTTTTCCATACTTGGATTTAAAAAGTGCGTTATATTCAGGGAAAACAAGATCTATGCATTTCTGCAGACGATTGGAAAGAACATTAATCTGTTCCTTGAGGGAATGATGCAACCTAGTCAGCTGCTTCTGTTCATAAAGGTCAAATTTCTTAGATGACGTCAAACGATAAGGTTTCTTGAGTTTGTTTGAGCTTAATATATCGCATATATTAAGAGTATCAAGTTTATCGTTTTTAGTGATGCCACCATCCATTCTACGATTGAGATCGGTAGTTTTAGGATTGATCAAAGCGACGTTGTAGTTCTTCTGTAAAAGAAAGCGCAATAAAGCGAAATGATAATGACCAGTATCTTCCATACCGATAAGAACGCTATCAACAGGATAGAGAGCGATCTGAGAGATAAGGAATTCAAAACCCTGAGCATTATTAGAGAAAGCGACAGGCTGAAGAATAATTTCACCAGTCAACTTGTCAACGATACTGACGAAATGCTTGTGCTTTCCAATATCAATACCAACTAATTTCATAAAAACCATCCTTTCAAATAAATTTCATGTGATGTGGTACCCACAACACTTAGACCATAAAACCTGGTTCAAAATGCGAATTCAAAGACTCATCTAACTCATCGTTATTGAGGAATAAGTGAGTGGTCCAAACCCCCTTGAAGTAGTCAAAGCCACACGGAAAAATACAAATCCACAAACACATATTTCAATTTTACATATAAACCTAAACGTCATCAACTACGTATTAATAAAGTTGATAGAAAGGAGAAGGTATATTTTAATGACTGATAAATGAGTCAATTATAATATACCAGAGAAGAACAATGGAAAAACAAATGGATTTAAATAAAAAGTCTTTTATACCTGTTCATACAAATATTGAAAATGTAGAACTTGATGGTGAAAAAGTAATAAGAGTTGTCAAAGCTGAAAAAATCATGGAATTTGATGAAAATACTTATGCAAAATTAAAAGATTTTTCATTTCACAATGGAACAATCGAAGTGAAAATGTTAAGTCGTCTATTGCCTGATGCACCAGATTTCGCAAGAGGATTTATAGGTATTGCTTATCGTATTACAGATGATGACAAGCAATTTGAGTCATTTTATGTACGACCAACAAATGGTAAACAATGTCAAGATCCTATGAGAAAAACGCATGGATGTCAGTATTTTTCATATCCAAAATATACTTTTGAATATTTTAGAAATCATCAGATTACACAATATGAAGCACCTGTTGATATTGATTTGAATGAATGGATTCAATTAAAAGCAGTTATTGAAGATGAACATGCTTCATTTTATATCAATGATAAGCTGATTCTTGTTGTTGAGGATATGAAACATGGAAAAGATTTAAAAGGTTCAGTAGGATTTTTTGTAGATATTGGAACAGAAGCTTTTTTTAAAGATTTAAAAATTGATATCAAATAGTCATTTTAAAAAGCTAACCTCAGGGTTAGCTTTTAAAGTTCATGAAATATAGGTTGCATCTTATCAAAAGTACAATAATATTCAAAGCCTAATTTTTTTAGTTCTTCTCTGGCTTCTTCAATATAAGCACCGAGATGATCGGGTTGATGTGAATCACTACCAATTGTAATAATTTGACCACCCAGTTCTTTATAAAGCTTTAAAATATTTCGAGATGGGGTCATATCTTTTAAGCCATAACGATGATATGAAGTATTGATTTCAATGCCTTTACCATCTTTGATAACAATCTCTAAAATATCTTTCACAATATCTTGTATATAAGTGAAGTCAATAGCACCATTCAAATCATAGCGTGTAATCAAATCCATGTGTCCTAAAACACTATAATCTTTATATGTTTTTACAACTTCAAGCATTTCCTGATAATAGCGCATATTATATTCAAGCTGTGTTTTGCCTTTTTGAAAATCCTGTGTCCAAAATTCTTGATCTTCTACCTGATGAATAGAAAGAATAATAAAATCAAAAGGATATTCATGAAATAGTTTCTGATATTTTTCAATTGTATGTGTTTGAATACCAAATTCCAATCCCATTTTTAATGTTATCTGATCTTTATATTTTTCTTTTAACTCATCAATTTCTTTTTCATATTCAGGATAATTGACATTTGCTAAAAGTGTTTCATATCTTTTTTGAAAAGCACGTGGATCATCCCAGTCATACTTGATTCCATAATCCACATGATCAGTAAAACAGATTTCTGATAATCCTTTATTAATTCCATCTTTCACAACATCTTCCATGAGATATTCACTATCATCACTATAGTGAGTATGTACATGATAATCACAAAGCATAATATTCCTCCTATCTTTATTTCTAGTTTATCAAAAAAACATAAAATAGAAAGCTAAAAACATCTTCCTGACAAATATTTTTCAATAAAACAAGATCATTTCTTTATTTTAAGAGTATATTTTGTAAATCTTATTTACAAAATATAAGCCTATACATTTTATTTTTTAAAACAGGTTTTGAAACTTTCGTTCAAGTCTTTTATCATGAAATCCTTTTTGTTAAATTAAAAAACAGAAAGGAGAAAAGTTATGGAAAGTATCAGAAATTATAAAAGTGTAAGTCTTTGGCAACGTTATCAGAATAGTTATTTAAGTTACTTTTTCATGTATAATTTTTATTATTTATCATGGGCATTATTTAGTGCTTTGATTTCAGTTTATTTGATCGGCATGGGATTTAAAGCCAGTGAGGTTTCATTGGTTGTGTCTGCGTCATTTTTAATATCTTTAATCACACAACCCATCATTGGTAAATGAAATGATCAGTATAATCTCAAAAAGGTGAATACTATTTTATTTGTCATTGCGATTGTGGGTGGTCTTGTTTTTATGTTATCATGTCATCTTATCATGATTATGATCAGTTACAGTGTTGTCTTGATGAGCATTAATGGGGTCAATCCTATCATGGAAAAAATTGCGACTGCATCCCCTTATCAATATGGAAAAATAAGGATTTGGGGAACAATTGGTTATGCTTTAGGTTCACAATTAGCTGGGCTTCTATACGAACGTATTTCACCACAAGCTATTTTTATTGTTTTTGTTTTCACCATGTTTTTATGTATTCTTGGTTTGTTAGGAACACAACCTCAAATGCAAAAACAATCTCAAAATGTAGAGAAAGTCAAAACAAGAGATATATTAAAAAATAAAAAATTCTTATATTATTTACTGATTTGTGGTCTGTTTTATGGTGTGACTTATATGTCCAATACATTTATTCCATCCATGTTGACAGATAAAGGATTAGATGTAGGAATAACATCGACAGTCTTATCTATTGCTGTTTTTTGTGAAGCACCACTTGTATTATTGTCTAGTCATTTTATGGATCGTTTATCTAATAAAACATTATTAATGATTGCGACGACAATGGTCTGTGCTCAATGTGCTGTATATGGATTGGACATGCCTATGTGGATGACTGTTATCGTCACTTTTTTAGTCAAGCATCCTGCTGGGATGTTATTTATAATGATTAATCTTAAAGTTGTGAACACATTAATTGATGAAAAACATCAAATGACTGCTTTAGCTATTGTTGCGACATTAAAAAATCTAGTTTCGATTATCTTTCAAAATGCAGCTGGATACATACTGGATATGAGTTCATATTCTTATCTTTATATGATTTGTCTGATTTGTATGGTGATCAGTTTATTATTAGTTATTTTCTTTAAGATTGATCGAGGAAATGAAAAAAGATTATTTAGTTAGAAATTGGGAATGAGAGAAGAATAAGGAGAGATGAAAATGAATCAGAATACAAAAGTCAAATTATGTTGTTGTCAAAAGATGCCTATTATTGCTTTAGGTGTATGGCAAAGTGGAAAAGATACAAAACAGGCTGTTTTAGATGCTTTAAAAGCGGGTTATCGTCATATTGATACTGCAGCCTGTTATGGTAATGAAAAAGCTGTTGGAGAGGCTGTCAAAGAAAGTGGAATACCAAGAGAAGATATCTTTATTACGACAAAATTATGGAATGATGATATCAGAGTTGGAAATACACGCAAGGCTTTATTAACAAGTTTACAGAAATTACAGATGGATTATGTAGATTTATATTTAATTCATTGGCCTGTAGAAGGTTATGTTGAAGCTTATTTAGAAATGGAGAAAGTGAAAGAAAAAGGACTTGTCAAAAGTATAGGTGTATCTAATTTTAGAAAATCACATTTACAAAATTTATTATCTCAGGTTCATAAGATTCCAGCAGTGAACCAAATAGAAATCAATCCACAAATGCAGGATGAAGAAACTATACAGTTTTGTCAGGATAATAAAATTGTTTTGGAAGCCTGGTCACCACTAGGAAGTGGAGCCTGTTTACATATGCCAGGTATTCAAATGATTGCTGATAAATATCATAAATCAACGGCACAGATTATTTTAAGATGGTTACTGCAAAGACATATTGTGGTATTACCTAAATCAGTTCATAAAGAACGTATTGAAGAAAATATTGATTTGTTTGATTTTGAATTAACGAAAGAAGAAATGGACTTCATGAATGCACTGAATCAAAATAAAAGAACCGGACCAGATCCAGACCATTTTGATTTTTAAGGAAGAATGTCTATGCGTATACATTATAAAAATAGTTATTTCAGTTATTTACTCATGTATTTCTTTTATTTCTTTTCACTAGCTGTTTTTTCTGGATATATATCTGTCTATTTGATGGATAAAGGTTATCATGCTTCACAAGTTTCTATGGTTGTCTCATGTTCATTTATTTTATCCATGATCATTCAACCTATTGTCGGTTATTTCAATGATCATTATTCTCAAAAAAGATTAAATATGTTGATTTTATTATTAGCAGCAGTTTTAGGAATTATATTTATTGATGCTCAAAATATTTATATGATTGCTTTGATTTATAGCTTAGCTTTAGGATTATTTAATGCGGCTAATCCTGTTATTGAGAATATGGCAACATTATCACGTTTTTCCTATGGAAAGATTAGAATTTGGGGAACGATTGGTTATGCGGTTGCATCTAAGATATCAGGTGTTATTTATGATTATGTTTCACCAGAAGCCATGTATGCATTCTTTACGATAGGATTGATTTTATGTGTCATAGGCATTTATGGCACACAAAATGTAAAACAGATCAAAACCCAAAAGAAAGAAAAAACAATAGGTTTATTTCAAAAGAATTTTATCATCTATTTAATCATTGTATGCCTGTTCTATGCTATAACAAATACCAATACAACCTATTTACCAGCTATGTTTCAAAATCTGGGATTATCAATGAATACAATATCGACAGTGATTTTTATTTTGACTTTTTCAGAACTACCGATTATTTATTTTTCACAGTATTATATGAATAGATTAACTAATAAACAATTGCTTATCGGTATATTTTTATTACTAACGATACAGTTTTTTACTTATTCCTTTGTAAAACAAGCAATGATTGTGATCATTGTATCAATATGTACAAAAGCAGTTTCCACAATGTTATTTATCATGTTGAATTTAAAAATTGTCGCAACGATTGTGGATATGAAACATCAGATGAGTGCCTTAGCACTTGTTCAGACATGTCGTAATTTTGGCTCTATTGTATTTCAGTTTGTTGCTGGATATTTGATTGATTTTTATTCATATGATATATTTTACTTAATTCTATGTTTATTATCTATAGTGGGTATGGTGATTTGTATCTTTTACAGGATACCAAGTGGAAATCATCAACATTTATTTGATTAGGGGGTTTTTTATGGAATTTCAAGATAAGGTTGTGGTTGTGATAGGTGGCGCTAAAGGTATTGGAAAATGCATTGCTGAAATGTTTCAAAAAGAAGGAGCGCATGTTTGCATTATAGATACTGAAAAGAATGATTATTTTCAGGGTGACGTTGGCAGTCAAGATATTTTAAAACAGTTTCATCAAAAAGTGATTGATGATTATGGGCATATAGATTATTTGATTCATAACGCAAAACCACTGTTTAAAGGAATTGATGAATGTAGTTATGATGAATTTCAATATGCTTTATCTGTTGGTGTCACTGCTCCGTTTTATTTGACGAAATTATTTCAAGATGATTTTCATAAAGGAGCTTGTATTATCAATATTTCTTCATCAAGAGATGGGATGAGTCAGCCTCAAAGTGAAAGCTATAGTGCTGCCAAAGGTGGTATTCATGCTTTAACGCATAGTTTAGCTATGTCTTTGGCTGGAAAAGTACGTGTGAATTCTATTTCACCTGGATGGATTCAAACAGAATCAGACCAGACAGTTTATCAGGGAGCAGACGTTTTACAACATCCTGTCAAACGTATTGGAAAAGTTGAAGATATTGCTCATATGGTTTTATTTTTATGTAGTGATAAAGCTAGTTTTATCACAGGTGAAAACATCTGTATTGATGGTGGTATGACAAAACAGATGATTTATCATGGAGAACATGGATGGGAATATAAGGGATAGAAAAAGATATAGCGCAATGACTATATCTTTTTTTAAAATTCATCTTCTTTCATAATATCAATAGTTGAAAAGCGTCCTTTTTCAATCATTGAAGAAATCTTTGTTTTTCTTTCTACGTTTTGATCATAGTTTAATGCAAAGATGCAGGAATAAAGTAAATCTAATATATATTCAAAAGAAATATCAGTAGAAAAAGTTGCAATCTTTGAATAAAGCTTTTCTCTTGTACAAATTCTTAAAACCACATCTGCATGTTTAGAAACAGTGTTTTCACCAATGTTTGTTAAAGCGATGATGGGAATGCCATTGGCTTTTAAAGCTTGAATGACTCTTGAAAGAATGGGTGTTTCACCTGAATAAGAAACAATAATAGCACAAGATTGAGGTTCAGCATTCATAGCACTATAAACCAGTTCTCCTTGCAGATGACAGATCGTGACTTTCTTTTGGATTCTAGACATATTATGTGCAAACTCCTGTGAAATCAGACCATTGTTACTGACTGCAAAAACATAAATAGAAGACGCTTTACGAATGATTTGAACAGCTTTTTGTAAATCATCATGAGTCACAAGTGATAATGTATCATCAATGGCTTCTTTCTTTAAAGTCGCAAGTTTGGAAGCAATAGACATAATTGTATCATCATTGGTAAATGGAAAGTTTGCATCTACATCTAAAAAATGTGTTTCCAGATATTCTTCCTCTTTTAAATAAGCTTCTTTTAATTCATTCCATCCTTTGAATTTCATCTTATGTGCAATTCTGATTAAAGTAGAAGGTGAAGTATATGTAGCGTTTGCTATATCCTTGGTTGTCATATCCTTAATTTTCATTTTTTCTTTTAAAATAAAATCAATAATGACTCTTTCACTATGAGAAAAGTCACATCTTTCTAATCGTTCTCTAATTAACATGGATATCACCTCATTTTTATCATAGCATAATTTTTTTAAGGACTCTAGAATCACCCAAAGATTCAAAATGAATTTACAGAATTGTATATAAAAAACAACTTATTTGTAAATGGGGTTTTATTTCAATGAAATATCATTGTTTAATGAATCAAAAATCAATATGATAAAAGTGCTTATAAAAATGATAAGGAGGAATCGTATGTTATCAAATTCAAAATTAGGTTTTGGGTTAATGAGATTACCAAAAGACAAGCAAGGTCAAATCAAGTTAGATGAAGTCCAAAGAATGGTTGATTCTTATATGGAAAGAGGATTTAACTATTTTGATACAGCTTATGTATATGCGGGAAGTGAAGAAGCTATTCGTCAAACTTTAGTTGAAAAGTATCCAAGAGATGTTTATACATTAGCAGATAAGCTTCCTGCATGGAAATTAACTTGTCAGGAAGATGTTAAAAGGATCTTTCAAGAATCATTAAAGAGAACGGGTGTTGATTATTTTGATTTCTATCTATTGCATAGTGTTGAAAAGAGTCATTATCCAACATATGAAAAATATCAGTGTTTTGATTTTATTCAAGAAATGAAAAAGCAGGGAAAAATCAAATATATAGGATTCTCATTTCATGATGATGCTGATTTTTTAGACAAAGTTTTAACAGAGCATTCTGAAATAGATTTTGTACAGTTACAACTTAACTATTTAGATTGGGAAAATGGAGTCATTCAATCAAGAAAAAATTATGAAGTAGCTAGAAAACATCATAAACCCATTGTTGTGATGGAACCTATCAAAGGTGGAACACTGGCAAGCTTTTCTGATGATATTGAAAAAATATATAAAGATTACGCTCCTGAAAAATCTATAGCATCATGGGCTTTGCGTTATGTCGCATCCTTAGATGGTGTTATGACAATTTTATCAGGTATGTCCAATGCACAACAGATGAATGATAATTTGGATACGATGACTCATTTTGAAAAAATCAATAATGAAGAAGCCAAATTGATCAAACAAGTTACAGATCAGGTCTTATCATATCCAACCATTCCATGTACAAAATGTCGTTACTGTACACCAGGATGTCCAATGCATATTCAAATACCAGATTTATTTACAGCTTACAACAGTGCCAAAATGTATGGTGAAAATAGACGCTATGATACATACTATAAAGATCATAGCACAGGAGATTATCAACCCGCTAAAGCTTGCATTGCATGTGGACAATGTGAAAGTGTCTGTCCACAGCACTTAGAGATTATATCTTTACTCAAAGAAGTATCAGAAGTTTTTGATTCATAGAAAAGGAGATGGAATCATGAGTCGTGATTATTTATTTCGTTATTTTTATCGCTGGGTGAGCACAATGAAAAATGCACATATCTGTCATGACAAGAATATTGTGTGTTTTTGTAATGATAAATATCATGCTCATATCATATTTTATAAAGAGTTTAACATGATGGAATTATCTATTGAGGATAAATGGACTGAAAAGAATATGTTTTATTTACATTTTGAAATGATGGATATTTTATCAACCAGAAAAAACATTCTCTCTTTCTTCCAATTTCTAAAAGATGAAAATCATCACAATAAAGTAAATTCCTCTTTAAAACTTTCTTCTTTAAAAATATTAATCTGTTGTACATCAGGTTTAACAAGTCATTATTATGCCTCTTTAATGCAGCAGGCTCAACAAAATATCATTGTGGATGCTTATCCAATAATGAATGTAGAAGAGGTAGCAAATGATTATGATATCATCTTATTAGCACCTCAAGTGGCTTATATGTATCCAAGTTTAAAAAGAAAGTTTGGCAAAAAGGTTATGGAAGTAGAAGCCATGGATTTTGCGACAGGAAATGTTAATCATACTTTAGAAAGTATATTTGTATAGATGTTTTTAACGATGCGTAATAATCATAATTTAATATATGTTTATATGATTTTCTTCTGTTATTTTGTTAAAATTATGTGTTCATCTTATCAAATATTTCCATTATAGATGGTTTTGTTGGGCTTAAAAAAACCAATAAGATGAAAAGATATTGATATCAATAAAAATATACTTATAATAAAATTATAAGCTTATATTTTATATGAGGAAAGGAGAAAGAAGATGGTATTAAGTAAAGATTTTTTATGGGGTGGAGCTTTAGCTGCCCATCAATTTGAAGGTGGTGTTTTAGAAACATCAAAAGGTTTGAGTGTGGCAGATGTCATGACGGCAGGAGCACATGGTGTGCCTAGAGAAATTACGGATGGTGTGATTGAAGGAAAATACTATCCTAATCATGTTGGGATTGATTTCTATCATCATTATAAAGAAGATATTGCCATGTTTGCTGATATGGGCTTTAAATGTTTTAGAACATCTATTGCTTGGACACGTATCTTTCCATTAGGTGATGAAGAAGAACCTAATGAAGAAGGATTACAGTTTTATGATGATGTTTTTGATGAATTATTAAAATATGGTATTGAACCCGTTATTACTTTATCTCATTTTGAAATGCCATATCATTTAGCCAAAGAATATGGTGGATTCATGAACAGAAAGACAATTGATTTCTTTGTGAAATTCGCAAAGGTCTGCTTTGAAAGATATAAAGATAAAGTCAAATATTGGATGACTTTCAATGAAATCAACAATCAGATGAATTATAAGAATGATATCTTCGGATGGACAAACAGTGGAGTTCATTTTGGAGATTATGATAATCCAGAGGAAGCCATGTATAAATGCGCTCATCATACCCTAGTTGCCAGTGCTCTAGCGGTTAAAGCTGGAAAAGAAATTAATCCTAATTTTCAAATTGGAAATATGATAGCCATGGTACCAATTTATCCATATTCATGTCGTCCTGCAGATATGGTGTTATCAGTTCAAATGATGCATGATCGCTGGTTCTTCTGTGATGTACAATGTCGTGGACATTATCCAGCTTATGCTTTAAAGATGTTTGAAAGAAAAGGATTTGATATTAATATTACAGAAGAAGATAAAAAAATCTTAGCAGAGGGAACAGTGGATTATATTGGATTCAGTTATTATATGACAAACACTGTAGATTCAACAGCGCACAAAGATGTTTCTAAGGCAACAGATGGTTCTAGTGAATACAGTGTAGAAAATCCATATGTCAAAGTTTCTGACTGGGGATGGGCTATTGATCCAGAAGGATTAAGATATGCCTTGAATATTTTCTATGAAAGATATGAAAAACCATTATTCATTGTAGAAAATGGATTTGGCGCAATAGATGTTAAAGAAGCAGATGGTTCATGCCATGATCCATATCGTATTGCTTATTTAAGAGCGCATATTGAAGAAATGAAGAAAGCAGTAGAAGAAGATGGCGTAGATTTAATGGGATATACACCATGGGGATGTATTGACTGTGTTTCATTTACAACAGGAGAAATGAAAAAACGTTATGGATTTATTTATGTAGATAGAGATAATGAAGGACATGGAACATTAGAAAGAAGTAAAAAAGATTCTTATGATTGGTATAAGAAAGTCATTGCTTCTAATGGTGAAGATTTAGATTAATCAAAAAGAGAATACAATATTAAAAAGAGGTTCCAAGATTTTCTTGGAGCTTTTTTTGTAAAAAATCTTTGACTTGAAAATATTTATTATTGAGAATATTTAAAAAAATAGATAAGATAGAATTATGGGAAAAGTGGTGAAATCATGGTTAAAAACAATTTAAAATCATTAATAGTGATTTTAGGCATCATTGGAGCATTGATGATAGGCATTATTTATTATCATTATCAATATCCCAATACACAAAATCGCATATTTGGTGTGACATACATGACAATGAATAATCCTTTTTATGAAGTTATCAACAATGAGTTATTGAAAGCAATAGAAGACAATGGCGATCAGCTTCTTGTCAGAGATCCTGCTTTAGATGTGGATAAACAAATAGAACAGATATACTCATTTATTGATTATCATGTAGATGGTATTTTTATTAATCCCATTGATTCTGAGAAAATTACACCAGCATTAGAAGCGGCTCATCAAGCTGGAATACCTGTTATTGTTGTGGATGCACCTGTTAAAAATGAAGAACTTGTGAATTGTACAATTGTTTCAGATAATTATGATGCAGGGGTACAATGTGCCAATGATATGATGAAAAGATTTGATTCTGCGCGCATTGTTTTGTTGAAACATACAAATGTCAAATCTGCGAAAGATCGTATAGATGGTTTTTTAGATACAATAGACGGATTATCACAATATCAAGTTGTAGATGAAGGTGAGTGTGAAGGACAGGTAGAACTGGCGATGCCTTTAATGGAAGATATATTACAGCGTCAATCAAATATTGATGTTGTCATGGCATTGAATGATCCAAGTGCTTTAGGAGCTTTGGCTGCATTGGAAGCACATCATCAGGAAAATACAGTTGTTTATGGAGTCGATGGAACACCTGATATGAAAACACTTATAGGTGATCATGCAATGATAGCTGGAACAGTCGCTCAATCACCTATTTCTATTGGGAATCTGGCAGCAGAAAAAATGTATGAATACTTAGCAGGAAAAGATATTGAAAATGAAGTTGTCATACCTGTTCAACTGATTAATGAAGATAATATTGAAATATATGATGAAACGGGGTGGCAATAATGCAATATTCTTATCAGCGTTTATTATCATTTTTAAGAAATGCAATGACGATATTGAATATGTTGATTGTTGTTTTTTATGGCAGTGTTATTCTTTTGACAACGCAATATATTGTTTCCACACGTTTGGCTAGGGATTTTTTAGATCGGATTACGCATCTTCCACATCAGCCCATTGTTGCATTTTTTGGTTCATTGATGTTGTATGGTATATTTATCTTTATTATGTATAGTCGTAGTGAAAAAGTAATTGCGCATAAAAGACTCAATTTTATTTATAGTTTTATTGAAATGATTGTGAGTTTTACTTTGATTTATTTTTTGTATATGGGATATAATGGTATCTTGTTGCTTGTTTTTTGTGATTGTATATTTCATTTAAGAGATGGAAGATATTCTAAGTGGTTTATTTGGGTTTTGGTTGTGGCTTATTTAATATCTAGTTATGATGTTTTTTCGGCTATTTTTCCATTGACAAGTATAAATGAATATTTTCAAATCTATGGATCACAAATTAATGGTATCTTTATGATGAGTAAGTCATGTTTAGAAACGCTCAATATGATATTGTTTATTGCTTTTATGATTGTTTATCTGGTAGATGAAATACAAAAGAATCAGCATATTTCTCAAGAATTGGATATGGTGCATCAGGTGAATAAAGAATTAGAAAATTATGCAGCCATTACCGAAAAAATTGGAGAAAACAATGAAAGAAAACGTCTGGCTAGAGAAATCCATGATACTTTAGGTCATGCCTTGACGGGAATAGCAGCAGGAGTGGATGCTTGTATTGCGATGATTGATCAAAATCCTAAAGCAACGAAAGCACAGCTACAAGTTATTTCAAAAGTTGTCAGGCAGGGCATTAAAGATGTTCGTAATTCTTTAAATAAGTTAAGACCAGGAGCTTTAGAAGAACATAGTTTAAAAGAAGCTATAGAACGTATGATAGGTGAATTTTCCAGTGTAAGTGATCTGACGATTGCATTAGAGTATGAACTAGAAAATATAGATCTGGAAAAAACAAAAGAAGATATTTTATTTAGAATTATACAGGAATCTATTACGAATGCTTTGCGTCATGGACATGCGACAGAAGTTTATATTCATCTTTATCAGGAAAATCATTTCTTATATCTCAAAATACAAGATAATGGAATTGGTTGTGATCATGTCCATTATGGATTTGGCTTAACACAAATGAGAGAACGTCTTGCGGTTATTAATGGTCAGGTAGAGTTTGATGGTCATCATGGCTTTTTGACAATCGCTAAAATACCAGTATAAGTAAGAGGAGAGGACAGATAATGATTAAAGTGATTATTGCAGATGATCAGGAATTGATTAGAGAATCTTTAAAAATTGTATTAGGGACACATGAAGATATCCAGGTTGTAGATGTTGCATCGGATGGGTTTGAAGTGATTCATATTCTTGAACAAGAAACAGCTGATGTCATTTTGATGGATATTCGTATGCCAGGAATGGATGGTGTTCACTGTACAAAAATTGTGAAGGAAAAATATCCTCAAACAAAAATTATTATTTTGACAACATTTGATGATGACGATTTCGTATTTAGTGCGCTTAAATATGGAGCGAGTGGTTATTTATTGAAAGGTGTAGGAATGGATGAGCTTTATCAGGCTATTGTCACTGTGAATAGTGGTGGAGCTATGATTAATCCCGATATTGCCACGAAAGTTTTCAGCATGTTTTCTAAAATGACACAAAATAATTATGCAATTCAGGTTGATGAAGAGGCTATTCAAGATATTAGTCATCCTGAATGGCGAGTGATTCAACAAGTTGCATTTGGATTATCCAATAAAGAAATAGCACAAAAGCTTTTCCTATCAGAAGGAACAGTAAGAAATTATTTAAGTTCGATTTTATCTAAATTAAATTTAAGAGATCGAACACAACTGGCAATATGGGCGGTACAAACAGGTATTACGACAAAGGATTTTAGCGATGAGTAGAAAAAAGATAGTCTGTATACTGGTTGTATTGGGATGTCTTTTATGTGTTGTTTGGCGCCCTCAACGCATAACTTTAAAAGTTGTTATTTTTGCTGGAAGTAACTGGGATGTACCTAATGGTGATTGTTATAAAATTATTGATCAGGCTATTGAAAGATATGAAGAGGAAAATCCTGATATTCATATTGAATATGAAAGTGGTATTTTAAAAGATGATTATTCAGAATGGTTATCTGCTCAATATTTAAAAGGAGAAGAACCAGACATCTTTATGGTCTTAAGTGAAGATTTTAATACTTTAAGTGCGCTAGGTGCATTAAAGAACTTAGATGATTTTATGCAAAAAGATAGTCAGTTTCATAGCGATGATTACTATGAAAATGCCTTGCTTGCAGGGCAATATCAGCATCATCAGTATGCTTTGCCTTATGAAAGTAATCCAACATTAATGTTTGTGAATCAAACATTACTGCAAAAAGAAAATATAGATCTTCCAAGTAATGACTGGACTTTAGATGATTTTTATAATATCTGTCAACAAGTAACAAAAGATACGAATAATGATGGACAGATTGATCAATATGGTTGTTATAATTATGATTGGTTAGACTCTGTTTATAGTCATGAAGTTAGTTTGTTTGATGAAACAGGTCAGACATGTTATTTAAACCAGGAACCTGTAAAAAATGCGATTGCTTTCATTCAGAGATTGAATCAATTGAATAAAGGCTATACAGTGACTTCTCAGGATTTTGATACAGGGAAGGTGGCATTTTCTCCGATGCCTTTTGCACAATATCGTACTTATAAGCCTTATCCTTATCGTGTTCAAAAATATTCTCAGTTTGAATGGGATTGTGTTCCTATGCCTGGGATGACAGAAAGTCGTAGTGAAGTGTCTTCATTATTGATGGGTATTTCTGCTCGTACATCTTATGGACAGCAGGCCTGGGATTTTTTAAAACTACTAACATATGATCAAGAAACGCAAGAAAGTCTTTTTCGCTATTCACAGGGAATATCATCTTTAAAAACTGTTATTCAATCAACTGAAGCATTAAGTCTACTCAACGAAGAATCCTTAGGAGATACGCAAGTTGATTTAAGCTTGTTGAATGATGTTATGGAAAATGCTATGAATCAAAATCAATTTCGAAAATATAATGCCACTCTAACAATGATGGATACACAGATACAACAGATGATACAAAATAATGAAGATTTAGATTTATCATTAATGTCTTTACAAAATGAAGTTAATGAATATTTAAGAGAATAAAGCATCAAAAATTGTATATTTTTCTAACTTGTTTATGATTTATAATGAGTCATGAAAAAATAAGAGATTTCAACAATGATTTTACGCTATCATTTAAGAAATCTCTTTTTATATTTCGTTATTATATTCTTTTATATCTGTAATTAGAGGCTTTCTCTTATTTTGTTTCTCACCATCATAAGACTATATCCTAGTAAATTTTTACCCTTCCAATAAGACATATCATATCTTTTTTTATCATTCATTGACAAACCAATACCCCAGATTTTATCGCCAACAGCGCATTCAGCCAATATAGTTTCTTGTGTGTTTAATAATTCTATTTTTAATTGTTCATTTTGTGAAAATTTAGCTAATAAACCTTCATAAATAATAATTTGCCTGATACCATTCCAATAAGATTCATTATAATTGGAAACTTCTCTTCCTAACGCTTTGATAGTGGCAGGATTATCAGTAGATAGTATTTTTTCAGCTATTTCATGATCATGAAAATATTTAGCTTTCATATACATCATGTATTGTTCCATAGAAGAAAAGGACATATCATGTATAGTAAACTGTGATATGTACCAATTGCTTAAATATCCATTTTCTTCATCTGGGTTATGAAAGAAAACAAAATCCATATTAGTATTCACCCACTTTCTTAACTGCTAATTCTAAATCTAAATCATGAAGACCAGGATATGCGTGAATGAGATAATTTACGTGAATCTTTTCTACGATTAAAGAACTAGGGATATTATAAAACCATTGATAATAGGCATAAAACTCGCCAATCCAATCAGGAATAAATCCTGGGATAGTTTCACCATCTTTTATGTCAACATCTTCTGTAGTATAAAAATAATTCCATAATTCTTCAAAATCCATAGTCATAACATATGCTTTTGAATCGTCAATACTTTTTCTTGTTTTACTTTTCATATAAGTGACTATAAAATCTTCCGTACTTTTATTTGGATATGTTTGAGCAAAGTAGTCAAATAATCTTCCTTGATTTTCAACAACATCATCTACATAAGCTTCCGAATATGCATGCATTATTCATCACCTCTTGTCATTTGGCCTACATACAGCCCATTCTTTAGCTAATTCTAAATTATCAGTTAGGTAAAATCCTCTACCATAATCATGCTTATCTTCTCCATAGCCATAAGTAGGCTTAATCATTTTATGAGGACTTCCATGATATAAAATAATTTTCGTCATATGATCTGTTCCTTTCTTTTCAACTGAGTTAATAATGATAAAACTATACTGAAAACTTATCCATGTGGAAAGTCATTTATGACAGCAATAACATAGCTCCATCTTGTTGTATAAATATGAGTGTTTTCTCATCTTTCTTGTTAATTACTTTGAATATTTCATGATGAGATTTATATTGATAAAATATCCCATTCTATAATAACAATTCATTCTTCTTATGGATAATTTTGCTATATGTTTTTATTGAGTACAAGAGTTAATTGTTAAGAAAAGAAATTTATTAAAAAAGCATGACAAATGTCATATTTGTTTCTATCATCTGTCATGATAAAAATGTGACAATAGACAGATGGAATGAAAGGGCTTAATTGATACAATAATGGTGTCAAAAAGAGGAGGGGAAAAAAGAAATGAAATACTTAGTCTTGGTAAGTCATGGACAATTTGCTGATGGATTAAAAGATGCACTTTCCATGTTAGCAGGAGAACGTGATGATGTTTTATCAGCTGGTTTAAAAAATGGAAAAAGTGCTGATGAATTCGCTGAAGAATTTTCACATGTTATTGAGGGTATTCATCAAGATGATGAAATCATTTTATTAGGTGATTTGATTGGTGGATCTCCACTGACAACAGCTATGAATGTAATCGCTGAAAAAGGATTAAGTGAACATTGTACAACAATAGGTGGAATGAATTTACCACTTGCTTTAACAACAGTATTGATGAAAGATACAATGGCACGTGATGACCTTGTTGTACAAGTTTTAAATGAAGCACAAAGTGCTTTAAAAGAATTTAAAGTTGTTAATGATGATGAAGATGATATTTAAAGGAGGAGAATAATATGTCAGTTTCATTTATTCGTATTGATGATCGTATGATTCATGGGCAAACATGCACACGTTGGGCTCGTGAATATCCATGTGATGGATTGATTGCTGTGAATGATAAAGCAGCTAAAAATGATGTGTTAAAAGCTGCTTATAAAGCTGCCAGTGGAAAGAAAACATTTGTCTGGACATTGGATGACTTTCAAAAAAAGGCACAAAAGGTTTTAGATAGTGATACAAGATATTTCTTGATTACTAAAAACCCAGTTGATATGTGTAAAATTTTAGTGGATCAAGGGTTCAAATGTGGTATTGATACAGTCATTGTTGGACCATGTAATGATCGAGAAGGGGCAGTCAAATTAGGAAATAACCAGTCTATTACACAAGAAGAAGCAGATGCTTTCGAGAAAATGGCTAAAGCTGGTTATAAAATCAAATTTGCCTTATTACCAGATGTTTCTATTGGAACATGGGATGATTTTAAAGGAAAATTTGGATATTAAAAAATAAAGGGGAGGTTTCATTATTATGGAAATTAGTTGGATTCAAGCTGCCTTACTTGGACTCTTTGCCTGTTTATCAAGTATGCCAGGTTTAGGTGGAACATCAATTGGTAACTACACTTTAGGTAGACCATTAATTGGTGGATTGGTATGTGGTATTATTTTAGGAGATATTTATTCAGGTATTTTAGTTGGGGTAGCGATGCAAGTCGTTTATATTGCTTTAGTTACACCTGGAGGAACTGTTTCAGCTGACGTTCGTGCTGTAAGTTACATTGGAATTCCACTAGCTATGATTGCATTAAAGAGCTATGGTATAGATGCCGGAAGTGCAGATGGACAAGCTATGGCAACTTCATTTGGAACAATGGTTGGAACTTTAGGAACTGTTTTGTTTTATGGAACAGCAACAATCAATCTTGTATGGCAACATATGGGATGGCGTGCTGTAGAAAAAGGTAATTTCAATAAATTATATGTTGTCAATATGGGATTACCTTGGATTTCACATATTCTTTGTTCATTTATCCCAACTTTGATTATGTGTAAGATGGGAGCTCCAATGGTAGAATTAATTAAAAATTATTTACCAATGGATGGTATTGCAATGATGACATTATTTACTGTTGGATCATTACTTCCATGTGTTGGAATTGCGATTTTATTGAAACAGATTGCAACAAAAGCAGTTGACTTTATTCCATTCTTCTTTGGATTTACTCTAGCAGCAGCATTAGGTATTAACCTTGTATCTGCAACAGTGATTGCCGGAATGTTTGCTTTAATTAACTATCGTATTAAAATGTTAGCAATCAATAAGCCAGCAGCTGCATCAGAAGCTGATGATGATGACGAGGAGGATATTTAAGATGGAAAAGAAATTAACAAAAAAGACTCTGACAAAGTCATTTCATAATTGGTATTATGGAAACTTAACATGTTTCTCTCAGGAACATATGCAAACTTTTGGATATTTATGTTCAATGCTTCCTATTGTTAATGAATTGTATGACAAGCAGGAAGATAAAGCCAAAGCTATGCAAACTTATACAGCTTTCTTTAATACAGAACCACAAATTGGTTCAGTCATTGTTGGTATGACAGCTGGTTTGGAAGAAGCGCGTGCCAATGGTGATGATGTAGATGATGAAACAATTAATGGTTTACGTGCTGGGTTAATGGGACCTCTAGCCGGAATTGGAGATTCATTAGTTGTTGGTACAGTCATTCCTATTTTATTAGGTGTTGCATTAGGAATGTCTGGTGGAGGATCACCTTTAGGAGCTATCTTCTATATCATTGTTTGGAACTTATTTGCTTACTTTGGAATGAAATTCTTATATTTCAAAGGATATGAATTAGGTGGTAAAGCTGTTGATTTCTTAGTTGGACCTCAAGGAGAGGCTTTAAGAGAATCAATTACAATGTTAGGTGGTATTGTTATTGGGGCTGTTGCAGCTACTTGGGTATCAGTGGAAACAAGTTTTACTTTAATAGCTAAAGGAGCAACAGAACCATACTTGAATTTACAAAAAACATTAGATAGTGTTTATCCAGGATTTTTAACAGCTGCATTTGTTATGCTTTGCTGGTATTTACTTGCTAAAAGAAAAATGTCACCAATCAAAGTTATGTTATTACTTGTTGTGATTGCATTTGTTGGTGTATTAGTTGGATTCTTTAATCCAGGTTTACAATATTAATCAAAGGAGACGATATCATGGATGCCAAACTGAAAAAAGCATATATAGCAGAAGTACAATATCAAACAAAAATGTTAAATCATTTAAAAAAATGGTTAAGAAATCTTATTATATTTTCTTCAATTTCTTTCGTTCTTGTTCTATTTGGTTCATCCATTCATCCATTTATACAAGTTCTAGGAGTTATACTTTTGATTATCAGCATCCTCTCTTGTGCTCTTGTAGGACTTGGCTATAAAAACGGATATGATAACGTTCAAAAAATCATTAATCAGATCAAATAGTGGATTGTTATTAAACAATCCCTTTTTGTATAAAGGAGAAATATTATGTATCAGGTTATTTTTAGTGATGTTGATGGAACACTTTTAAATCAAAATCATCAAGTCACACCATTGACACAAAAAGCACTTCATCAATTGATGGAAAGAAATATTCCTTTTGTTGTGGTTTCAGCACGTAGTCCATCAGGTATTTTCCCTATACTTAAAGATTATCAATTGAAAGCATCAATTATTGCCTATAATGGAGCTTTGGTTATGGATCAGCAGCGACATATTTTAGCAGAAAAAGGTATGGTCACGACAACAGCATTACAAGTTTTAAAAGAACTGGAAACATTTGATGTCGCATGGTGTGTTTATTCTTTTGATCAATGGTTTGTTAAAAGTCGTCATGATGAGCGTATTTTAAGAGAAGAAAGTATAGTGAAAGCACAATCTTTAGAAGCCACTCTAGAAGACTTACAGACATTATCAACAGTTCATAAAATTCTTTGCATTTGTCATTCATCAGATATTTTCACCATCGAACAACATCTCCAACAAGCTTTTCCTCAATGTACGATTGTTCGATCTTCTGATATTCTGATTGAAATTGTAGATTTAGGAATTAATAAAGCCAAAGCAGTTCAAAAGCTTTGTCAATTATGGCATATACCATTAAAAAATGTTGTTGCATTTGGCGACCAGTATAATGATTTAGATATGTTGATGGAAGTTGGTTATGGTTGGGCAATGGGGAATGCTCCTGTAGATATTCAAAAGAAAGTCGGAAGAGTCACTCAGGATAATAATCATGATGGCATTTATCATGCTTTAAAAAGTTTAGATAAAAAGGAAGAACATGGGATGTAATACATTTCATGTTTTTTTGACGGGAAAAATAATAAAATAATTACATTGTAACTATTGGCATTACAACAGAAGGGATATATAATGAAGTTGTAATAAGAAAGGTTACAACAAAACAAAGGAGGAAAACTTATGAAAATTGCAGTTGTTTGTGCCAACGGAAGAGTTGGAAGATTAGTTGTTAAGGAAGCGGTAGAAAGAGGGTTGGATGTAACAGCCGTTGTTAGAGAAGATAATCAAAGTGTTGCCCCTCATGTGATCAAGAAAGATTTATATGATCTTACAAAGGAAGATTTAGCAAGTTTTGATGTTGTGGTAGATGCATTTGGTGCATGGGCTCCAGAAGAACTTCCAGGACATAGTACGTCATTAAAACATTTATGTGATATTTTATCTGGAACAGACATCAGATTATGTATTGTTGGTGGCGCAGGAAGTTTATATGTGAATAAAGAGCATACATTACAGGTTATGGATGGTGAAGATTTCCCTGCAGAATTCAAACCATTAGCTTCTGCACAAGGAAAAGCTTTAGATGAATTAAGAGAAAGATATGATGTCAAATGGACATTTATCAGTCCAGCTGGAGATTTCCAGGCTGAAGGAGAAAGAACTGGTCAATATATTTTAGGTGGAGAAGAATTGACATTGAATGAAAAAGGAGAAAGCATTATTTCATATGCTGACTATGCTATTGCAATGGTAGATGAAATCACAAAAGGAAATCATATCCAACAAAGAATCAGTGTTGTGAGAAAATAAGTCCGATCATTTCGGACTTTTTTCGTATCTTGTTTATCTTTTTTATGAGTGCTATAATTTGATTAATGGAAATAGAATTTTAAGAATATCCATATTGAGAGGAGGAAAAAAGATGTCAAATCAAAAACCTATTCCAGGAACAAATGGAAATCATTATGTACCTTACAATGAAAGAAGTGGAAAAGAATCTATCGTTTATTTTACAAGAGATCTTTCAGCAAAAGGATTATTAAAAGTTTATAATCGTATACAGGAACATTTAAATGGAAAAGTTGCAGTGAAGCTTCATACAGGAGAACAACATGGACCTAATATTATTCCTCGTCCGTGGGTAGAAGAGCTAATCAAAACACAGTTACCAGATGCGACAATTGTGGAAACAAATACGTATTATGAAGGAGATCGTTATACAACAGATCAGCATCTTGAAACATTAAAAGTGAATGGATGGACATTCTGTCCAGTTGATATTATGGATGCTGATGGAACAGTCGATTTACCAGTGAAAGATGGAAAATGGTTTGATCATATGACAATGGGAAAGAACATTGTGAACTATGATTCTATGCTTGTTTTAACGCATTTTAAAGGACATACACAAGGAGGTTTTGGAGGATCCAATAAAAATATTGGTATTGGCTGTGCTGATGGACGTGTTGGAAAAGCTATGATTCATACCACACCTGGTTCTGATGATATGTGGGATATTGCGAAAGAAGAATTTATGGAACGTATGACAGAATCAGCAAAAGCTATTGTTGATCACTTTGGAGATCAGATTGTCTTTATCAATGTGATGCGTAATATGTCTGTTTCTTGCGACTGTGAAGGAACAGCTGCAGCACCAGTTGTGACACCAAATGTTGGTATCTTAGCTTCATTAGATATCCTTGCGATTGATCAGGCATCAGTAGATTTAGTTTACGCCATGAAAGAAGAAGACCATCATGATTTGGTTGAAAGAATAGAAACACGTCATGGTTTACGTCAATTATCATATATGAAAGAATTACACATGGGAAATGATAAATATCTTCTTATTGATGTAGATCATGATGATCAACAAATCTCTTTAGAAGATGCTGTTAAAGATGTTGTTCCTTTTACAAAGTAATATAAGTTCAGGGAGTTTTTCCTTGAACTTTTTTTATGCACAGGCAATCAATGACAGAACATCATCAAAGGACATATTATTCATATCGTTGACATATCTTTCCATACGTTGAGCATAATCTTCTTCGCTCATATTATCCGGATTATCCAAGTGTATAGTCTTCTCTATGACAGGACTATATTTTCCTTCATCGGTTCCATATCCTAGATAGTCTGTATAATAGACAAAGTGCTGTTTATTGTCTTTATCTGTATGTAAATATAATGAAAGTCCTAGATTGATATTATTCTTTTCTACCATAATAGAATTAATAAGTTTAACTGACAATATTTTCCCTCCGCCAACAACAAAAGGAGTCTATGAGACTCCTGTGGCAAGGAATAGTATATCACATTAAATGCTTGTTGGATGAAATTTATCAAAAAAATTGTTCATAAAACTTTCATATTTTTTCCATCTATTATCCACATTTTTATAATAATATGAATTTATAAAGTGGAAAGGAGAAAAACAATGAAGAAAGTATTTACGATGATTTTATCAGGTATCATGGTGTTTTCAATAACAATCGGAAACGTTATGGCTTCAAATGAAAATCCTGCCATACAGTATACAGAAAACACCATAAATAATCCATATTTAGAATTGAATGAGATTATTCCTGTAATCAATGAAAAAAGTATTGAATTGAAGGGAACGACGAATCCGTTATATTGGGAGTTTAAGAATTTTGATAATGCTATTGATATCATGAAATCCTATAATCAGGATAAAATCGACTTATCAGAATTAACGATTCAAAATTGTGAAAAATATGCAGAGGAATTCGAAAAGTTATATACAATAGATGAAGTGGCTCAAGATAAACAGCTTAAGATTTTAAGTCAATTTTTTACAGTCTGTAGAAATCATATTATGAACAAAGAAATATTAAGTCTATATAATCAAAAAGATTATCAATTTGATGAATTAGTGATATTGTTACCATACACGAGTCCAGTCATTGAAAAGATTATAAATTCAAATGCAACTTTAAGAATGGCTCCAAGAAGTATAAGTGCAAGAGATAGAAGAATCATGCAGCAAAATAGATACGCAAGGGTATATGGCGATAAACCAAATACAAAAAAGTATAAGTATTATCAAGGAGATAATAGGGGAGATTGTACAAACTTTGTTTCACAGATTTTAGTTGCTGGAGGAATAAAAACAAATAACACATGGAAACCTTATACAAGAACCTGAGTAAATGCACATGCTTTTGTTTTATACTGGTATATGAAAACAGGAGCTAAAAATGGATATCCTAACTTTGCTTCAATATCTAAGAGTCTTAAAGCAGGAGATATTATAGGAGCTGATTGGGGTGGAGATGGCCATTATGACCATTGTGCATATGTTGTTGCTGACGGACCTAAAACATCAGCCGGATATTATGATGTGACGATTGCACAACATACTCCAAATTATGTTGCAAAAGCTTCTCAGAAAGGTTGGAAGGATTTAAAGAAAGGATTATATGTAAGATTAAGAATATAGTATGAAAAATAAAACAAAAGGAATCATATTAGGACTGATTGTCGCTATATCACTTGTTGCTATGTTTTTGAATCAACCCATCAAAACAAAAAAAGAAATTCGTTATAACGAAACACATAAAGAAGAAGATGTCCATATGATTATGGACGACGCCATCAAAAGTTATAAGAACGATAATTCAAAAGTCTATAGCGTGTATTATGACGAGAATAAAAGCAAAGAAATGGAAGCTGAGTATGTCAAAAAAGGCAGTTATCGAGAAGTGATAATCGTCTATGTGGAATTTAAGACTTCGTTTTTCAATGCTCCTGAGCAATTAGGCAATAATCACTATTATTTTGATTATATGTATATAGCCGGAAAGACTGCAGAGGCGACTTGGGAATGGATTGATGGAGGATATGTTTAATAGTTTCAAAAAATCAATTGGTAGTTATTTCTAACTACCTTTTTTATATTATAGGAATTTGGTTTCGTTTGGTTGATAAACGCTTAAAGCAAATATTAACAATGAGCAAAATAAAAAGTAATGCACCAGCATTACTCTATTTTTCTGCATGCAAAAACGTAACCAGATATATCATTTCTTGACCTGGTGCATTGTTCCTTTTCCACATTTCATGCAGATGCATGACAGTTCATCTTCTTCATCAGCCTCCGCTATTTCACTTAATATGTATCCGTCAAGTTCCATTTCACATCCGCATCTGTCACATTTCATAAGTACCTTATATGACTCATATGTGTCATCATGGAGAAGCATTTCATCAACTTCTTCTGGCGTTAATGGTTTGACTTCTGAGATATTTTGATGTGTAGATGCATCTTTCTTTGTACGGGATGTCATTCTTCCGTCCTCCTTCGAAGGGATTATATGTTTCAGCATAATTCATGATCATTCCACATCTGCATTTGATGGGATCCCTCTGAAATGATTGTATCATAAAATAACGGAAATGTGTCTTCTGGATTTGAATTTTTGCGATGGCCTGTCTTTCCTTTTTGTACTGTGTTTCCTTTTTCTGCTTATGAGCCAGAAGCTCAGCCATTCTATTGTAATGTCTAGTCGACCTGTTGGAATAGAATCCATAGTAGCGAGTCATCTTGAAGTTTTCATCCGGACAGTGTCTGATGACTTTTTGGATGAATCTCTCAACTCTTTCAGTGACATCGATTCTTTTGTCATCCTCATGACGATTATAGAACCAATGAATCATTTTGGTCGTGTCGTTATATTCTACAATTCTGCTTTCTGCCATGACAGGTCTGTTGGTATAGCGTGTTATATATGCGACGGTATCATCAACATCATCTTCGCTCTGGTCTTTTTTTGGTTCTTTGGCATAGACATAGAAACCATCGGGATAGTTTTTATACAGAGAATTTTTAAGTGCATGGAATTGTCTTGTGTTGATTTTCCTGTCAAGAAGGTCAAGGATCTGAAACATCCAGGTTTTTCTGAGCTTGTTGAAATCCATATAGGAAAGGCTTTTGATGGAGTCCTTCCTGAGATTGAGGGCATCCTGACAGACAAGCATATGGATATGAGGATTGAATTCAAGGGGTCTGCCAAAAGTATGAAGGGTAGAGATGGCACCAAAAACAACATTATCCTTTGTATCCTTATAGAGATAGGGGGAAGAGGATTTTCGGAGCTTTCTGTGTTTTTCGAGTCTTTTGTTTTTTCTGAACTTTGCATCGTTGGCAAGAGCGCTGATGGTATTTCTGGAAGCGATGAATAAAAGGTCGAGGAGAGAACGATCTCTGATGAAATAATCACGGAGCTCTTGGGCGACAGTAAAAACGATATGGCGATGCTTGCAGGAGAAAGTCATGGCAGAGATGGAAATGGAACGCTGTTTAGCAGATTTAGAGGCACACTTAGAGCAGAACCTGGATTTGCAGGTATGAGGGATGGTCGTTTCAAAACCGCAGTCAGGACATTCATACGTATCAAAACCAAGATAGATGAAACCACAGAGGATAGTATCGAGAACATTCTTATAAGTCACATCACGCATTCTATTGTCATTGTAAAGCTTGGTAATATAATCGATATTATCAAAAAATATATAACCAAAAGATTCTTTAGTATTCTTTCTTATATAAGAAGATAAGACAGCAGAATCGTATAAAAGAGTATCAGGAGTAGAGAGATCAATCATAAGAACACCACCTAAGATGATTATACAATACAAAAAAGCGATAATCATCAAAGATGATTAATCGCCATGGACAAAATTTATTTTGTCCTTTTTTTATTTCCAGCTTTAGGAAATCAATTGGATATAAAAGAAAAGAAGGTTATTGTATGGTTAGAAAGGAAGTTGATATATATGAAAAAAGCAGCAGTTATCGTTGCGCCAGGATTTGAAGAAGGAGAAACATTAACGATTGTTGATATTTTACGTAGAGCTCAAATCCAGTGTGATATGGTCGGTTTTGAAAAAGTTGTGAAAGGTGGTCATGATATAGAAGTTCAATGTGATCAAGTTTTAAATGAAGATATCATTGACTATGATATGGTTGTTTTACCCGGAGGTTATGGTGGCGCAGATGCAATGCGTAGTTGCAATCAAGTGATAGATATTTTGCATCAAATGAACAATCAGGGAAAATATATCTGTGCCATGTGTGCAGCGCCTATTGTGTTAGAAAAAGCTGGATTATTAAAAGATAAAAAATATACAGCATATATGGGATATAATCAAAAAATTCATCAAGGAACATATTTAGAGGATAAGGTTGTGATTGATGGAAATATAGTGACGAGTCGAGGTCCCGCTACAGCATATGCATTTGCATATAAGTTAGTGGAGTTGTTAGGTGGGGATGCTTTGACTGTCAAAAAACGTATGGTTTATTTCAATGCATTTGATGTCAAGGAGGATGAATAATATGAAACGTGTTGCAGTATTGATGGCACAAGGTTATGAAGAAGGAGAAACATTAACTATTGTAGATTTATTGAGAAGAGCCAATATAGAATGTCATACATTTGGATTTGGAGAAGAATTTGTTGATGGGATGCATCATATAAAAGTCAAAGCTGATAAAGTTTTTAATGATGAAATTAAAGATTATGATGTTCTGGTATTACCTGGAGGTAGACCTGGTGGAGAGAATTTAAGAAAAAATAATGAAGTGATTCAGATGGTACAATATTTTAATCAACAAAATAAAATGATTGCGGCGATGTGTTCAGGGACAATTGTTTTATCTGATGCACAGGTTATTGATGGAAAAAAGGTGACTGGATATACAGGGTATCAAGAAAAATTACATGGAGGTATTTTTGTAGATCGTGTTGTTGTCTATGACCAAAATATTATCACAAGTCAAGGACCAGCAACACCATATCCATTTGCTTTTCAAATCATTGAAGCATTAGGAAAAGATACTACTGAAATGAAAGAAAGATTGATGTATAATTTTGCTGGAGGGAAATCATAGAAAGAGAGTGATAAGGATGATTTATGGAAAGTTACCTGTTGTTTTTTTAAGCACTATCGCAACAGAAAAGAAAGATTCAACCAATAGTCAAATAGCGACTTATATTTTAGAACATATTGATCAGATGCAAGATGTCAGTATTAGAGAATTGGCTCAGGATTGTCATGTTGCGATGAGTTCCATTTCTCGTTTTTGTAAAGAAATTGGACTGAAAGACTTTGCCGAACTTAAAGAATTATTAGCGGATCCTGACTTTTATTTTGAAGAACAGTCACAATCTTCTTCAATGCAAAAAAGAATAGATGATTATGGACAAAAAGTTTGTGAAAGTATTCAAATGGTGCAATCAACATTGCATCAACAACAACTTATTCATCTTTGTCAGGATTTATATCATTATCAAAAAGTCGGCATATTTGGTTTATTAAAAGCACAAACAGCGGCTATGAATTTACAGACAGATTTATTAATGTTAGGAAAACAAGTAGATTCTTATGTTTCTTATTTTCAACAGATGGAACATATTTTAAGTGCAGATGAAAATGATTTGATTATTGTTTTTTCTTATACAGGTTCTTATTTTGATTATGAAAATTTAAGGGCTCTCCAAAAGAAATTAGAAGCTCCTAAAATTTGGATGATTACAAGTACTCAACAGGAATATCCTTATTTTGTAGATGAAGTTTTAACTTTCCAATCTTTACAAGATCAAGGCAGTCACCCTTATCAGTTACAGTTTATTGCCAGTCTTATTGCTCAAGAATATTTTAGAAGATACAAGTCTTAGGCTTGTATTTTTTATTTTTGGAAATTGATATGTTTTTTATTTGAGATGAATTATAGTGACAAGGAGGTGAAGAAAATGGAAAAAAATTATCAGATGTCTGAATCATTTTTATTAGCGTCTTTATTAGCGATTGTGGGAGGATTTTTAGATGCATACAGTTATGTTTGTAGAGATCATGTTTTCGCAAATGCACAAACTGGAAATATCGTCAAGTTAGGTATGTCAATAGCTCAAGGTGACTCTTTTCAAACGGTTAAATATCTTATACCCATTCTCGCATTTTTCTTAGGTGTCTTTATAACCATGTTTTTGCGATATCAATGTATGTATCAAAAATGGCATTGGCGACAAATTATTTTAATGATTGAAATGATGATTTTGGTTATAGTCAGTTTTATTCCTATTGGATCATACAATCGTATTGTCCATATATTGATTTCTTTTTTATGTGCAATGCAGGCAGAATGTTTTAAAAAGGTTTTAGGAAGTTCTTTTTCTTCAACAATGTGTACTGGAAATTTAAGAAGTGGAGTTGAAAATCTATATCGTGGTATTTTTCAAAATGATAAACAGGCCATTCAAAAATGTTTTTGTTATATAACTATCATCTGTTTCTTTATATTAGGTGTTATTGTTGGTGTATGGTTGACTCTTTTATTTCATGAAAATGCAACTTTATTTTGTCTTATTCCTGTTATGATTTCCTTAGTATCAATGTTTGAATAAGATTGTCTTTATTCTCATATCAATGTAAAATAAAAGATAAAGAGAGTTGATCAAAATGTTAATTATCGAAAAGTTAGAAAGAATGGAACAGTTATCTGAAGCAGAAAAAGAAGTTGCGAAAAAGGTTATAGAACTCAAAGGACAGATCAAAGATATGTCTATTCGTGAGCTGGCCTCTGACTCTTATACATCAACTTCAGCAGTTACACGCTTATGTCATAAAATGGGATTTAGAGGTTATCATGATTTTAAAGAAAAATATTTAGAAGAAATGAAATATTTACATGAACATTTTGAAAATATTGATGCCAATATTCCTTTTTTAAAAGATGATAATCTGGCGAAAGTTTTAGGCAGTGTCAGTGAGCTATATCAGGAAACGGCTAAAGATACCTTATCATTAGTTGATTATTTTGATTATATCGAAGCGACAAAAATGATAGATCGTAGTCAAAATATCTATGTTTTATGTATTGGTGTTGCGATTGAATTAGGAAAAATCTTTGCAGATCGTATGATGCGTATCGGAAAAAATGTTATTGTCAGTGAAAATGTCAATGAACAGTTCTATCAATCTTATAATGCAACCCAAGATGATACTTTTATATTGATTTCTTATTCAGGAACAACATTAAAAACAAAACAATATATTGAAAATATTTTGAAAAGAAAAGCTCATTCTATTTTGATTACAAGTAGGGGAGAAAGTCAATGGCGGGATAAAGTGGATATTATTTTGCCTATGACTACAAGAGAGAAACTCTATTCTCATATTGCTTCCTATACATCAACAGTGTCTATTATGTTAATTCTTGATATGTTATATAGCTGTTATTTTCATAAACATTATGATGAAGCTTTTCAACATAAAAAAGAAGTTGCTTTATCTTATGAACCCCTTCGTAAAGCCAGTCAGAAGGTTATGGAAGAAGATCAAAATGAAATCTTGTTTTCAAAATAATAATGCATGATCTTATTTTTTGAAAACGATGTTTTTTTATCAAATGATTGTATTGTCTATCAATGTGAATTTGATTATGTTAGAAACAAGGAGGAGAAAGAATGAAACTAAGAGAAGATTTTTTATGGGGTGGAGCGACAGCTGCTAACCAGTATGAAGGAGCCTATTTAGAAGGTGGAAAAGGTTTAAGTATTGCCGATGTAGAAAGAGGAGCACGACATGGCGTTCAACGCCAGATTGATGATTATGTACATGAAGATGTTTTATATCCGAGTCATGAAGCAACAGATTTCTATCATCATTATAAGGAAGATATTGCCTTGTTTGCCGAAATGGGATTCAAATGTTTTAGAATGTCTATCGCATGGACAAGAATTTTTCCAAATGGAGATGAAGAAGAACCTAATGAAGAAGGTTTAAAATTCTATGATGATGTTTTTGATGAATTGCATAAATATGGTATTGAACCTGTTGTGACTTTATCACATTATGAAACACCATTATATCTTGTTCAAAAATATGGTTCATGGCGTAATCGTAAGCTTGTTGACTTTTTTGTCAGATATGCAATAACATGCTTTAAACGTTATAAAGGAAAAGTTAAATACTGGATGACATTTAATGAAATTAATGCCACAATGAGAATTCCAAGACCTTATCATCAGGCAGGTTTGATTTTTAAAGAAGGTGAAGATGCCAACCAAACTGTTGTTCAGGCATCACATTATATGTTTGTTGCCAGTGCTAAAGCTGTGATTGAAGGACATAAGATTGATCCAGAAAATAAGATTGGATGTATGTTGTTATTCCCTGAAACATATGCCGCAACATGTTCTCCTGATGATCAGGTTGCTGCTAGAGAAAAAATGCTGTCATTATATTATTATGGTGATGCCCATGTCAGAGGATATTATTCTAATACTTGTACATCTATGTGGAAAAGATTAAATGCCAAAGCACCAGAAATGGAACCAGGTGATGAAGAACTGATGCTGGCAGGGAAAGTAGACTATATTGGATTTAGTTATTATTTCTCATCTATCGAAGGTGGCAATGCCGAGCAGATAGAAGGAAATGTCATCAGTGGTGGACGTAACCCATATTTAAAGATAACAGATTGGGGATGGCAAATTGATCCTGTTGGGCTTCGTAATACATTGAATAAATTATATGACAGATATCAGGTCCCATTATTTATTGTAGAAAATGGTATGGGAGCATTGGATACGGTTGAAGAAGACGATTCTATTCATGATCCATATAGAATTGAATATTTAAGAGAACATATCAAAGAAATGATCAAAGCAGTAGAAGAGGATGATGTAGATTTAATGGGATATACACCTTGGGGATGTATTGATCTTGTTTCTGCTGGTACTGGAGAAATGCGTAAAAGATATGGTTTTATTTATGTTGATAAACATGATGATGGAAGAGGAACTTTAAAAAGAAGTCGAAAAGATTCTTTCTATTGGTATAAAAAAGTCATTGAAACAAATGGTAAAGAATTATAAGAAGAAACGTTGTTTTCAAATGAAAAGTCTTAAAACAGGCTTTTTGAAAACAACGTTTTTTTATTGATTGGTGTCATTGTTTCATGATGAATTCCCTGATAAATTGATAGTCGTTAGGAGGAATCATAGATGGAAATGATAGGTTATATTTTATTACCAGCATTTGTCGCTGGCATTATTCAGGGAGTGACAGGTTTTGGGGCTGGCGTTGTCATGATGATGTTTTTGCCTTTACAGTTTAGTGTTGTACAAAGTGCGGGAGTTTCAAGTGCTATTTGTATGATTTTATGTGCGGCCATGGTTTATCGTTATCGTCATACAATTAATTTTAAAAAGATTATTGGTCCAGCCGTTTTATATTTATTTGTCAGCAGTGTTTCTATTTTATTTGCAAAAATGATTGATCAAAATATCATGAAAATCATTTTAGGTATTTTCTTAATTGTTTTATCTCTTTATTTCCTTTTCTTTTCTAAAAATGATATTGAACCTAAAGGTATCGTTGCTTTATTATGCATTATCATTTCAGGTGCCTGTGATGGATTGTTTGGTATTGGAGGACCATTGATGGTTATCTATTTCTTATCAAAAACAAAAGGAAAAGAAGAATATTTAGGAACAATACAATGTTTCTTTTTAATCAATGTTGTTTATTCAACAGCTTTTAGAGTCATTAATGGTATTTTGACAGTTGATTTGTTTGGTGGCATTGGTTTAGGAATGGTTGGTATTTTACTAGGTTTATGGATTGCCAATAAGATTGTAGATAAATTAGATGCTAACCTCATTAGAAAATTAACTTATGTTGTCATTGGATTATGTGGTTTATCCAATGTCATCACAACATTATTATAGGAGGAATGAAAAATGGTTAATGTGATGGATTTGTTTCGTTTAGATGGTAAAGTCATTGTCGCAACAGGAGCGACTGGGTATTTATGTTCACATTTTGTGGAAGCTGTAGCACAGGCAGGTGGAAGTTTGGCTATGATTGATATTCCATCAAATGTTGACAAACTTAAAGAATTAGCACAATCATTAAAGAATCAATATGGTATTGAAGTTCGTTATTATATGGCAGATAATTCAAAGGAAGCTGATATTCAAAAAGTCAGTGAACAGATCATACAGGATTTTGGGCATATTGATGGTTTGATTAATGCAGCAGGTGTCAATCAGCATGGCAGCATTCAAGATTATACCGGTGAAGATTATGCAAGATTAATGAATATTAATATTGTTGGAACATTTTTATGTTGTAAATATTTTGGACAATATATGGTTAAACAAAAACAGGGGTCTATTGTGAATATTGCCTCTTTTACAGGAACAATTGTGAATAAACCACCATTTAATATGTCAGGATATTGTACATCAAAAGGTGGAGTTTTACATTTAACAAGAAGTGTTGCCAGTGAATATGGAGAATATAATGTCAGAGTCAATAGCGTATCTCCAGGTTTTCTAGAAAAAGGGATGAGCAATGTGAAAAACTTTATTAAATTAAATGATCCAAGAGTGTTTGAAAACTCAATGAACAATACACCTATGAATCGTGTAGGCAAACCTACGGAATTAATTGGTGCAGTCTTATATTTATTATCTGATGCTTCAACTTATACAACAGGCATTGATATAATGATTGATGGCGGATATCATGTCTGGTAATCGAACAAACTTTTAGGATGAAAATCTTAAAAGTTTTTTTGTTTGAAAGTCAAAATATATATCGTTTGTATGATTATGTCAAAAATGAATTCTTATCTTTTTTTGTATACTGTTATTTGACTCATAAGAAAAGGAGGAATAAAAATGAACTGTGGGTATATAAGAGTATCATCAAAAGATCAATGCGAAGATAGACAATGGTTGGCATTAAAACAATTTGATATTCCAAGAAAAAATATTTATGTAGATAAGGTGAGTGGAAAGAATTTTGATCGACCAGAGTATAATCGTTTGGTAAAGAGGTTAAAGAAAGGGGATGTTTTGATTGTTTTATCTATTGATAGACTAGGAAGAAATTATAATGAAATACAAAATCAATGGAGAATCATCACAAAAGTGAAACAAGTCGATATTGTTGTTTTAGATATGCCTTTATTGGATACAAGAAAGAAAGGAGATCAAGATTTAACAGGGACATTTATTGCGGATATGGTATTGCAGATATTGGCATATGTTGCACAAATAGAGCGTGAGAATATTAAGCAAAGACAAAAGGAAGGTATTTATGCTGCAAAAAGTAGAGGTGTTATTTTTGGTAGACCTAAAAAAGATGTTCCACAAAATTTCAAAGAGATTAAAAATCAATGGCTTCAAAATCAAATCACATCTCGACAGGCGGCTAAAGCATTAGGAATTGCGCAAAGTACGTTTTTAAGATGGGTACAGGAAATTGTATAACCCTTCAAAAGAAATGTTTATTGATAAGTAAAACTTATGGATTGGATTAGAAATTGGAATTGTTCCAAAAGAGTAAAAATCATACAATAAAACTAACAAAGGAGGATGCATTTTATGAACGATTTTCAATTTCAAAATACAACCAAAGTCTATTTTGGTCAAAACCAATTACAACATTTACATGAAGAAGTTTTGAAATATGGTGATAAAGTCTTAATTGCACATGGAGGAGATTTTATTCAAAACTCTCCATTATATAGTCGTGTTATCAAAGAGCTAGAATCGCATAAGATTACAGTTTATGAGTTAGGTGCAGTTGAACCGAATCCTAGACATACAACTGTCAATCGTGGTGTCAAAATATGTAAAGAACATGGAATTCAAACAGTCTTAGCTATTGGTGGTGGTTCAACCATTGATTGTTGTAAAGCCATTGCGGCGACAACGTTATCAAATACAGATGATATTTGGGATTTGGTAGAAGGTAAAGCAACTTGGAAAGATGCTTTAGCCGTGATTGCAATGCCAACAATTGCTTCTACTGGAAGTGAAATGGATAAGTCATGCGTGATTGCAAATGTCAAATTAGGAATTAAGAGTGGTATTAATGGGGAACCGATTAGACCCAAAGCTGCATTTCTAGATCCAACGAATACATTGACTGTTTCTGCTTTTCAGACAGCATGTGGGGGATTTGATATTATGGCACACATGTTTGATATGAACTATTTTGTGAATGCTAAAAAATATCCATTACAGTTTAACGTTGTTGAAACATTGTTAAAAACAGTGAGACAGCAGTTACCAATTGCCATTCAAGAACCAGAGAATTATGAAGCGAGAGCTACTATGTTATGGGCAGCAAGCTGGGCATTGAATAGTTTTTGTACATCTGGATTTCAGACACAGGCTTCTTTACATGCCTTGGAACAATTCTCTTCATCTTATGATTTAACACATGGTTTAGCACTAGCAATCCTTATGCCTAAGTGGATGAAGTATTTATTAGATCGAGATGAAACTGTCGCTGATGATTTTGCAAGATTTGGAGTCAATGTGATGGGTGTTGAAGAGAGTGAAGATAAAAAAGCTGTCGCATATCAAGCTATTGAAGCCTTACAATCTTTTATCAAAGATGAATTAGGATTACCAGTTCATTTATCCGAGTTAGGAATAGATGATAGTCAATTTGAAAAAATGAAAGTAAAAGCATGTTATGGGCAAGAATCCCTGCCAAGAGCATATCGACCATTAACGCAGGAAGATTGTTTCAATATTTATAAAATGTGTTTATAGGAGGTCAAAACAATGAAAGATGTAATGATTGTAACGGGTGCAGGCCAAATCAGTATGGCTATTGCCAGAAGAATTGGTTATGGTAAAAAGATTATAATGGGAGATAAAAGAATTGAAAATGCAAAGACTATTGCAGAAGTAATGAATAATGCAGGATTTGATGTTGTCCCATTTGAAATGGATTTATCTTCTAGAGAATCTATATTCAATATGATAGATGAAGCGAAAAAATATGGACCTATTACGATGCTGGTCAATGGTGCTGGGGTTTCGCCAAGTCAGGCACCTATTGAAGCTATTCTCAATGTTGATTTATATGGAACAGCAGTTTTATTGGAGGAAGTTGGAAAAGTGATTGAACCAGGTGGTGTGGGTGTGACTATTTCTAGTCAATCAGGATTTAGAATGAAACAATTAACACCTAAGGAAGATGAACAGTTGGCTTGTACACCAACAGAAGAATTATTAAATTTAGATTTATTAAAAGTTGAAAATATTCAGGATACTTTACATGCTTATCAGTTGGCTAAAAGATGTAATGAAAAAAGAGTCATGGCCCAGTCAGTGAAATGGGGAGAAAAAGGTGCTCGTATTAATGCAATTGCGCCAGGGATTGTCGTTACTCCATTAGCCATTGATGAATTTAATGGACCAAGAGGAGATTTTTACAAGAATATGTTTGCATCTTGTCCAGCTGGTAGACCAGCAACAGCAGACGAAATTGCCAATGTAGCAGAATTATTGATGAGTGATAAAGGTGCTTTTATTACAGGTTCAACATTCTTGATTGATGGTGGCGCAACAGCATCATATTACTATGGACCATTACAACCAAAGGAGAAATAAACAATGAAAAAAAGAAGATTAGGACAAACTGATATGTATGTCAATATGATTGGGCTAGGGTGCATGGGATTATCTCACGCCAGTGGAACACCTCTTCCAAAAGAAGAAGCCTTGCAAGTCTTAAAAGAAGCACATCGTATTGGTTATGATTTATATGATACTGCTGAGTGTTATACAGGTGTTTATCCTGATGGAAGTATCAGCAATAATGAAGAAATTGTAGGTGAAGCTATTAAAGATTTTAGAGATGACATTGTTCTTTGTACAAAGTTTGGTGTGATGCATAAAGGTGACCATCTTGAATTTGATAGTTCACCACAGAAGATTAGAGAATCTATTGAAGGTTCTTTAAAAAGATTACAGACAGATCATATTGATATTTATTATCAACATAGAATTGATCCTCAAGTAGAACCAGAAGTTGTGGCTGGAGTGATGAAGGATTTGATTCAAGAAGGAAAAATCAAAGCTTGGGGCATTAGTGAAGTGAATGAAGATTATTTAAGAAGAGCACATGCTATCTGTCCTGTGACAGTCATTCAAAATAGATATTCTATGATGGCAAGATGGCATGAACATTTGATTGATGTCTGTCAAGAACTTGGAATAACATATATAGCTTTTTCACCACTAGCAAATGGTGCATTGACAGGAGCTTATCATTCTCAAGCAGATTTTAAAGATGATCAACAGGATTTTAGAAGAAACATGCCTCAATATAGTCAAACAGGCATGATCAAAACAAATGCTTTATTGGAAATTGTCAGTCAAGTTGCAAAGAAATATCATGCGACAAATGCTCAAATATCTTTAGCTTGGATGCTTTATAAATTTCCACATCTTATTCCTATCCCTGGTTCACGCAAAGTAGACAGATTATCTTCTAACTTTCAGGCAGGGAATATACAGCTTTTAGAAACAGATATTCAAATGATTGATCATCAATTAGAACAGATGGAATTTGAAGTCTTTGGAGGGCATTAAAATATGAAATCTTTAATCGTTTATTTTTCTCATTGTCATGAAAACTATGTGAATGGGGATATTGTTGATTTAGAAAAAGGAAATACACAAGTGGTTGCTCAAAAGATAAGTCAATATATAGATGCTGATTTATTTGAAATAAAACCTTTACATGATTATCCTGTACAATATCATCAATGTACTCAAGTCGCTAAAGAAGAGATAGAAAATCAAAAAAGACCTAAGATTAAAAACATCATTCCCCATTTTGAACAATATCAAAATATTTATTTAGGTTTTCCTAACTGGTGGGGAACTATGCCAATGTGTGTCTGGACTTTTTTAGAAAGTTATCAGTTTGATGGAAAAGATGTTTATCCTTTTATAACTCATGAAGGAAGTGGCTTTGGAAGAAGTTTACAGGATTTAAAAACAATCATTCCTCATGCTTATATTCATGAAGGACTCGCTATTTTTGGTCACCAGGTATATGAAAGTGAAGACAAAATAAAAAGTTGGGTAGGTGAATAAATCATAATAACAAAAAAAGCACTTGATTATCGACAAAGAGAACTCATCACATTTTGTTTTTTAGTGGCACAAGGTGGATGTGAAGCTCAGTTATCTTCACATATTATTGGTTTTCCAAGAACTTTCAATGCTTTAAAGTGTATTCAAGAGATACAATCATAATCACTGTTGTTTATAAAATCTCTTTTTGATAAAATGGAAACAAGGAGGGTGATAGCTTATGCTATTAAAGCAAATGAAATATTTTATAGCTATAGTAGACTATGGAAGCTTTACAGAAGCTGCCGAGCATTGTTTTATTTCACAATCAGCTATCTCTCAACAAATTCAATCATTAGAATCACAGTTACAAGTTCAATTAATGGTTCGTCAGAAAAGACATTTTGAATTAACTGAAGCAGGTCAATATTTTTATCGACATGCAAAGGCTGTATTGGAAGAAATCGACCAGATCGTTGCACAAACACAAAGACTAGGAGAAGATCATGAATTAACATTACGCATCGGTTATCCTAAGAATTTTAACTTATTTGAGCTTCAACAGGCTATTACACAATTTTGTGAACTATATCCCGAAGTAAAAATTTCTATTGTGAGTGGAACACATGAAGAATTATTTGAATTACTGGTTAATGGACATATTGATTTAAAAGTGAGTGAACAAAGAAGAGCCTATAATGAAGACTATTATAATTATGAATTGAAGTATAGTGATTCTTATGTAGAAATAGCAATGGGAAATCCTTTAAGTCAAAAAGATATTTTAACAGTAGAAGACTTAAAAACATTATCTTGTATATTAGTTGTGTCTAAAGGATATGAAGACTCTGAAAAGAGTTTTTATGAAAAAGATTTATCTATATCACATCAATTTTTATATGTTGATTCTTTAGAACAAGCCCGTTTAATGGTAGCAGGAAATCGTGGTTATCTTCCTATTGATGTACTTGGGGAAATGATGACACCTATTCAAGGCATCAAAAGAGTACCTTTATATAAAAATGGAAAACCCATTCAAAGAAACTACTTTGCCTGCTGGCATAAACAACATACAAATTATTACATTGAAGAATTTGCCCAAATGTTAAGGACAGTATTTCAATAAACATACAAAATATCATTCATTGTTTATATGAACAAGAATGATATTTTTTTGATGAAATGGTCAATCTTTTATAGTTTATTTTATAACGTGTTTTTAAATATGCTATAATAAAGAGGAGGCTATCTTATGAATAGAATAGAAAGAAGTCAAAAGAAATATGAAGAATTATTTTTAAATCCACAAACATTAGATTTAAAAGATCCTGAATTCATGACACAGCTACAAAGATTGATATTTGGTGAAGTTTTTTATGTTGGAGATTTGACAGATAGACAAAGAGAACTCATCACATGTAGTGTTTTAACAGTTTTACAGACTTTACCACAATTAAAGGCACATTTGAATGCTGCCTTGAATGTAGGTGTTTCCCCATTAGAATTAAAAGAATCATTGTATCAATGTGCTCCATTTATTGGTTATCCGAGAACATTGAATGCAGTGAATGTATTGAATGAAGTTTTAGAAGGCAGACATATTTCATTACCACTAGATAATCAGACAAGTATAAAAGATGAAGAAAGATATGAAAAAGGATTAGAAATTCAAAAAGAGTTATATGGTGATGAAATTAAAGACAGATATCGTTATTTACCAGATGATGTCGGTGACGCTTTACCAAGATTTTTAACAGAATGGTGTTTTGGTGACTGTTATACAAGAAAGGTATTAGATATTCCAACAAGAGAATTATTGATCTTTTGTATTTTAACAGCACTCAATGCCTCTGGACAACTTTATGCACATGCTTTAGGAAATATCAAAGTTGGAAACTCTTTACATACACTTTATTATGCATTGATTCAATGCTTACCTTATTTAGGTTTCCCATGTGTGTTTAATGCTTTTAATGCAATTAAAGATTTAGCTGAATAAATATGAATCAAAAAGATGGATAGAAATGTTCATCTTTTTTTGTGATTTTGATTATTGTGAGAAATGTTAGGTTATTGTTTCATGTTGATGTTGTAAGCAGAAAAGATATATTGTCAATATGCTTTTTAGCTATGCTGTGAGATTGTTTTGAGGTATTGGACGAAAAAGAATATACACATTAAAATAGGGATAAAGAAAGGATGATGAATAATGAAGATATTGGTTATATATGGAAGTCCACATAAGAAGGGTTCTTCATATTTATTAGCAAATGAATTTATCAAAGGAGTTCAGGAAAGTCACCATGAAGTCAAGGTTTTTGATGTAGCTCATCGTCATATTGCACCCTGTCTAGGATGTGACCATTGTGGAATGAATGGTCCATGTATTCAAAATGATGATATGGGTCAGTTAAGAAAAGACATGCTTGATCATGACATGATTGTTTTTGTCACACCACTTTATTACTTTGGAATATCAGCACAACTAAAAGCGGCTATTGACCGTATGTATAGTTTTACAATGGAATTATCATCTATGCATAAAAAGACAGCTTTTATATGCGCTGCATGGAATAGTTCTCAGGGAACAATGGATGCTGTTAAGATGCATTATGAGGCATTGGTTGACTATATGCATTTTCAAGATGTAGGAAGCATTTTAGCAACTGGATGTGGAACACCATCTATGACTTTGCGTTCACCTTTTATGGAAAAAGCATATCAATTAGGAAAAAGTATCCGATAAGGCTCTTGAAATATCAGGAGCTTTTTCTTTATAATAAATTTAATAAAGGGGCTGAAGAGTATGAAATATTGTGATGAATGTGGACATGAATTGATTGAAAAACCATGTGGAATTGATGGGACAATGCCTTATTGTGAACATTGTCAGAAGTTTAAATTTCCAATGTTTAATAGCGCTATTTCTGCTATTATATTCAATCCACAAAAAGATAAGGTATTGTTAATACAACAATATGGACAGGTAGACTATATTTTGGTAGCAGGATATATAAATAAAGGTGAAAATGCAAAAGAGACATTAATCAGAGAGATTCAAGAAGAAGTCAATTTGAAAGTTGTAGATTATATGTATAATGATAATGAGTATTATGCAAAAACAAATACGTTGATGCATAATTATATTGCGGTGGTTGATTCAGAAGATTTTCATTTAACAAATGAAGTGGATCATGCCAAATGGATTCCTATTGATGAAGTCTTCAATGTTATGAAACAAGGATCATTAGCCCAATCCTTTGTGAAAAGATATTTAGAAAAGAGGGGTTGATTATGAAGAAAATATTTTTCTTTGATATTGATGGAACATTAGCGATACATGGTGTGATTCCTGAAGGGAATCTCAAAGCTTTAAAATTACTTCAGGATCAGGGACATTTCACATTTATATGTACAGGGAGAGCACCATTTTATGCCCAAAATCTTTTTGGAAATCTTGTCAGTGGTCTTATTACATGTAATGGAAGATATATTATATATCAAGGAAAGAAATTGTATGGAAAAGCTTTCTTACCAGAAGAACTGTCATATTATTATGAAAAAATAAAATCATTCAATGCAGGAGCTATGTTTGTTTCTGATGAGGTTGCCGTTCCTTATTTATTGGATGATGCACAGATTGAAGGTATTAAAGATGAATATGGTTTACAGCGTATTCAGACAAATGCTTCTTTATTGTCATTTTATACATTTGATTTGTTTTATCATGATCTTCAACAACGTGATACACTGATACAGGCTTTTGATAAAGAATTGGTTATTAATGATCATGGTGGTCATGGCTCATGTGACTGTTCAACCATTGGTTTTGATAAGGGTGATGGTATTGCTTATTTATTGAAATATTTTCATATTGATAAAGAGAATGCCTATGCTTTTGGAGATGGTTATAATGATCAAGCAATGTTTAGAGAAGTAGGACATGGTATAGCGATGGGAAATGCTGTAGATGTTTTAAAACAAAAAGCGACATATATTACAGATTCTATTGATCAGGATGGTATATTAAAGGCACTACAACATGAAGGAATAGCTTAAAGTTATTCCTTTTTTGTACATGAAGTTTGATTTATGTTATAATAGCGATACTTCAAAGGAAAGGATCTTTATATGGGAAATGTAAAAATAAGAAAAATGGTCCAAGGCGCTATGATTGCAGCTATCTTTGGTGCTTTGTCTATTTTCAATACGTATACAGGCAGTATGTTTGATATATTTATTTGTTATGGCATGGTGATGCCACTTGTCTGGTATAGTTATACATATCGTTTACAGGATGGTCTGTTAGTCAGTTTAATTGCGATGATTGTGATTATGATAACAGGATTACCTTTTTTTGCGATTTCATCATTTTCTTCATGTCTGATTGGTGTTTTTTTAGGTGAAGCTTTAAAACGTCAGGCTTCTCGAGGTGTTTTGTTTTTGGGAACATTATCTCTTACATTTTTTAATAATATCTTGCTTTATGAAGTTTTTGCAGGATTATTAAATATGGATCTGATTGCAGAAATGAAAGAGATGTATATGATGATGGACAATGTTTTTCCTTCCATCACACAGACTTTTCCTTTAACATCATTTCTTTCATTAGCACCCCTTCTTTTATTGATTATGTCATTTCTGGAAATGTATGTGATTATTTTGTTATGTCAAATGGTTTTCTCCCGTTTTCATATTCCTTTTCCCAATTCTTTCCACATTGCTTATATGCATTTAAGTCGTCCAATAGGATGTATTTTGATTATAATGCTGGTTGTCATCTATGTACTAGAACATATTTATGTGATGAATAATATTTATATCACTTATATATATTTGATTTCTTTGTTAACTTTGGCTGTTGAAGGCCTTGCCTTTTTGTCATGGCTGGCTATTTTGGAAAATAAACCTCGCCTTATCATCCTGGCTTTTTTGGGTATGCTTATTCCATTTATCAATCAAATGTATGTTGTCATAGGAATCGTAGATATATTTAGTGATTTAAGAACAAAACTATTGTATAATAAACATAATGAACAATAAGGAGGGATACAATGATCAGAAAGATATTACAAATCAGGAATCTATTAATGGCTTTATTGGTTGGAGAATGTGGTATATTATTTGGCTTATATCTTTTATTGAATACTCCGATATTGTTAGCTTTTAGTGTATATGCGCTTATTAAAAATGTTATTATTTTCTTGATTGTAGTTTATATTTCCTATGTTTTAGAAAATAATCAATTAAGTGTTGAAGAAGTTTTAAATAAAGATGCTAAAAATGCATTCATATTTGGTGGTATTGCTTTAATTCAGTATGATGAAAATAGAAATATTATATGGACAAGTGATTTATTGAAGGCCATGAATATTAATATTGTAGGGGTTAAGCTTTTGGAATGGCAACCCCATTTGGCAAGCCTTTTTGATGATGAAGATGTCAAAGTGATTGATATTAAAGGTAAAAAGTTTGAAGCTTATATTAATCAGGGAACTAAGCTGATTTATTTAAAAGATGTGACACAACTCATGTCTTTACAACAAGATTACTTAGATCAGCAGGTTTGTATGGCTTATATTACAATTGATAATTATGAAGAAACATTGGAAAATGCTGATGAACCTAAGATGGCTTTGATACAATCACGTTCTAGACAAGTTATCGTAGATTGGGCATATTCCAATGGGATTATTATTAGACGTTTTAAATCAGGTGGTTACTTAGCATTTTTTAATGAACGTATTTATCGTAAACAAGTTGAAAATAAATTTGCAATATTAGATACATTTAAAGAAATGTCAAAAGAGTTAGATGAAGTGATGACTTTAAGTATTGGTATTGGTAAAGATTCTCGTGTTTTAAGAGAACTTGATGAGATGGCTTCTGCTGCATTGAACTTAACGTATTCACGTGGTGGAGACCAGGTGGCTGTTAAATCTGGAGAAGATAAGAAAGTCAGATTCTTTGGTGGTAATAGTGATACTTTTGAAAAGAGCAGTAAAGTCCGTGCACGTGTCATTGCACAATCTCTAGCAGGGCTTATCAAAAATGCCAGTCAAGTAATCGTGATGGGGCATAAGAATTCAGATTTGGATTCATTTGGAGCATCACTCGGTGTGGCTAAGATAGCTATGGCTTATGGAAAGAAAACAACAGTCATTGTTGATTTTGAATCCATTGAAAAGAAAACCAAAGAAGTTGCTGTTTTGGTTAAGGCTGATCCACGCTATAAAGGAATGATTCAATCAGCTAGTGAAGCAATTGAGCGTGTTGATAAAAACACCTTGTTAATTGTTGTGGATAATCATAAATCCAGTCTGGCGCTTTCTAAAGCTTTGTTGGAACGTGTCAAAAATAAGGTTATTATTGATCATCATCGTCGTGGTGAAGAATTTATTGAAGCTCCAGTTTTAACATATCTCGAGCCAGCGTCTTCAAGTACTGTGGAATTAGTTATAGAGCTTTGTGATTATCAAAATGTAGATTTGAAAATCAACGAACTGGATGCTACAATAATGTATGCTGGAATGCTGGTTGATACAAATAACTTTAAACAGCGAGTGGGTGTGCGTACTTTCCAGTCAGCAGCGCATTTGAAAGAATTACAGGCCAATGTGCCAATGGCTTATGAATTTATTAAAGATTCTTATGAAGAAACGTTACAGCGTCTTTCTATTGCCCAGACAGCCTATCAATATCGTCCTGATATTTTGATTGCCTGTGGTCAAGAAGGTGAGGAATATAATTCTAGTTTATTAGCTAAATCAAGTAATGCATTGCTTGAAATTAGTGGTATTAAGGCAAGTTTTTCCATTGGTAGAATTTCTAAAACAAAGGTCGCTATCAGTGCGAGAAGTACCAAGGATATGAATGTACAGGTCATTATGGAAGCCTTGGATGGTGGTGGTCATTTTAGTATGGCTGCAGCACAGTTTGAAAATAAAACGATTGAAGAAGTACGTCTTTTATTAGAAGAAAAAATACAAGAATATTTAGATGATAGAGGTGAAGTATAATGAAAGTGATTTTATTACAAGATGTTAAGAAAGTAGGAAAGAAAAACGATATTGTCAATGTTGCTGATGGATATGGACAAAACTTTTTGATTAAAAACAATTTAGCTGTTTTAGCAACTGAATATGGTAAAAAAATGGTTGCTCAAACAAAAGAAAAAGAAAGATTGGAAGAGTTAGAAAATAAAAAGAAAGCTGAAGAATTAAAAGAAAAAATTGAAAGTCTAACATTAGAATTTAAGTTATCATCTGGTAAAGATGGTAAAACTTTTGGAAGTATTTCAACGAAAAATGTTGTTGAAGAATTAATGAAAACACATGGAATTAAAGTGGATAAAAGAAAGTTCATTAATGCTAGACCCATACAAGCTTTAGGATATACAAATTTAAAAATTGAATTGCATAAAGGAGTTATTGCGACAATAAAAGTTCATTTATCTGAAAAATAAGGAGGGAAAAAGATGGCTAGAGAATATCCCCATGATTTGGTAGCCGAAAGATCATTGCTAGGATCTATGTTGATATCAAGTGATGTCTGTCAGACTGTTTTATCATTAGCTTCAAAAGATGATTTTTATTTGGATAGCCATCGTATTCTTTTCGAGGCTATGCAAAATATTTATGCTGATAATAGCCCTGTTGATGTCACAACATTAACATCTTATTTAATAGATAAAAAATTGTTAGATAAAACAGGTGGTGTTGAATATCTTTTAGAATTAAGTGAATCAGTGCCAACAACATCTCATAGTGAACATTATTTAAAAAGATTAAATGAAAAAGCTTTGTTGAGAAGATTGATTAAAGAATCAACAGAAATTATTGAAAAAGCTTATGGTGATGTCGAAAATATCAATGATTTTATTGGTGAAGTTGAAAAAGATTTCTTAAATGTCACAAGAGATCGTAATGCTGGTGAATTCCAAAATGTTAAATCGGTGATTCAAAAAGTGACAGACCGTTTGGTGATGTTACAAAAAGCAGATGGGAAAATATCTGGTGTTAAAACTGGATATTATGATTTAGATAAATTAACATCTGGCTTTCAAAAAGGTGATTTGATTATTTTGGCTGCACGTCCATCTGTTGGGAAAACAGCTTTTGCATTGAATGTGGCTTATAATGTTTCTTATAAGTCAGATGAAGCAGTCGCTATCTTTTCACTGGAAATGCCAGCTGAGCAGTTGATTCAACGTATTATCTGTTCAGCAGGAAGTTTAAAAGCTGAATCTTTGCGTTCAGGTTCTATTTTAAAAGAAAGCAGTGAAAGATATTATGCGGCTGCAGATAAAGTCTCTAAATGTAATTTATATATTGATGATACTCCTGGTATTCGTGTTGGAGAAATTGCTGCGAAATGTCGTCGTTTAAAACGTGAACAAGGTTTAAAGATGATTGTTATTGACTACTTGCAGTTGATTTCAGGACCTGCGAATAGTCGTGAATCTAGACAACAGGAAGTATCAGATATTTCACGACAATTAAAAATGATTGCCAGAGAATTAGAAGTTCCAGTTTTAGCTTTAAGTCAGTTATCTCGTTCCGTTGAAAAACGTGATAATAAGCGACCTGTTTTATCAGATTTAAGAGAATCAGGAGCTATTGAACAGGATGCCGATATCGTTTCATTTATTCATCGTGAAGATTATCAGGATCCTAAAAAAGAAGCTGAAACACAAGGAGCTACCGATATTATTATTGCAAAACACCGTAATGGGGCTTTGGCTGATATACGTCTTGTTTTCTTAAAACAATTTAGTAAGTTTGCCAATCCAGCAAGATCAGATCAGCAAATTAATCCATTAGAAGGTGTTAAAGATTTAAGAACATAAATATCTGACAAAATGAAGGAGTTTTGAACTCCTCTTTATTTAAAAATGATTTTATAAAGGAGAAACGTTTATGATTTTCACAACCAAAAGGTTAATTCTTAGACCGTGGGAAGAAAGTGATGCGCAAAGTCTTTTTCGATATGCCAGTGATCCTGATGTTGGACCGATTGCAGGATGGCCACCTCATCAAAGTGTGGAACAAAGTTTAGATGTGATACGTCATGTCTTTAATGGTGATGAATGTTATGCGATTTGCAAAAGGGATAGTCATGAAGCTATTGGGGCTATAGAACTAAAACTCAATGGGCATACAGATATGACTGAACGTGATGATGAATGTGAGCTTGGATACTGGCTGGCCAAACCCTATTGGGGAAGAGGCTATATGCCAGAAGCTGGTAGAGAATTGATTCGACATGCCTTTGAAGATTTAGATATGAAGACTATCTGGTGTGGGTATTACGATGGGAATACGAAATCTTTAAGAGTACAAGAAAAGCTAGGATTTATTTATCATCATAGTTGTGATGAGGTGCCTGTGCCTTTGTTGAATGAAGTAAGAATTGGTCATACAAATTATATGACAAAAGAATCTTGGGAAAAGATGAAAGAAGGGAATTGATAATGTTATTTCCTTTTGAAGATGCACCCAATACAGCAACGCTGAGCTGTTGTCATATTCTTGATCAAAATGCTTCCATTTTATATGTTTTTCATGATGAAGATGATGGAATGTGGCAATTTTTATGTGATCAACAACATAGTAGTGATGAGGCAAGGTTAGTTTCTCTTGAATATGTATTCCATTTAGATCCTTCCATTGCGGCTTTAAAAGATATGCCCTGTGGCTATTATGCACAAAGAAAGTCAAAATACGAGAATTGGATCATAAGTAAAAAATCATGATATGAAAGACAAAATAAAAACACACCTGTGGGTGTGTTTTCAATATATCATCTATCCTTCAAATGTAGGACGAACAACTAAATCAGAAACATCAACACCATCTGGTTGAGAAATGGCATATAGGACAGCATTCGCAATTGTTTCTGGTTGAAGTCCAAATTGTTCATAAAATCCTTCGACCATCTTCTTATGATCATTTTCAACGACATGATTTAATAATTCTGTCTTGATAGCTCCAGGATAAATTGTTGTTGTACGAATATTTTTACCTTCTTGATTTGTTTCACTGTTAAAAGATTGTAACATCACTTTGACAAAATGTTTTGTTCCACAATAGACTGCATTTCCTGGAACCAATGTCGTTCCTGCTCTTGATGAGGTAATAATGATATGACCAGAATTTTGCTGATAGAATTCTGGAATAACAGCGTACATGGAATTGAGGACACCTTTGATGTTGATATCAATCATATCCATCCATCCTTTGAGATCTAATTCAGACATATTTCCAGCTGGCATAATACCTGCATTCGCAAATAAGACATCGACCTTTCCAAATTTTTCTTTAGCTAATTTTACAATAGCTTTCATATCTTCTACATTTGTCACATCTGATTTTAAATAAATAGCACTATCACCTAACTCACCAGCTAATTTTTCTAAACGTTCTTCTCTTCTGCCACTTAATACAACTTTAGCGCCGTGTTTAGCTAAAACTCTAGCTGTGGCTTCACCAATACCAGAAGTGGCTCCTGTAATAATAATCACTTTGTTTTCTACATTTTCCATTTGATTTTCCTCCTTTTGACAACATTATTTTATCAAGGAAATCAATAAAAAAATAATTGTTAGAAATCATAGATATATGACTATAAATCATAGTATAATATGATTACAAGGCATAAGGAGAAGATGTTATATGGAATTAAGACAATTACAGTACATTATCAAAATAGCAGAATGTGGCACAATGCTCAAGGCGGCGCAAGAGTTATATATATCACAATCGGGTTTAACACGTTCTTTAAAAACATTGGAAAAAGAACTTGGGATGGAATTATTTGATCGTATCAACAATCGACTCATATTAAACGAATATGGAAAAACAGTTGTGGAAGAAGGAAAAGATATACTCAATCATGTTGATAAGCTACAGGAGAAAGTCAAGAATCAATATAATCGCAATATGAATATGTTCATTGGTTCTTGTGCACCGGCACCATTATGGGCTTTGAGATATACGATGAAACGTCAATACCCTGATATGTCTTTTGGATATGAAACAAAGGCTGACGCTGAAGAATTGATTCAAGGTTTCAATGAGCATGATTATTCAGCTATTATTTTAGACTATCCAATAAATAAAGAAGATGTTGTTTGTTTTCAAATATGCCAGGAAGTTTTAAACATTTCAACAACATCCCATCACCCCTTAGCAAACAAAAAAACCATAACTTTTGAAGAATTAAATGGTGAAAACTTTTTGGAATATAATAATACAGGTTATTGGCATAAAGTGTGTGTAGACAATATGCCTGATTCACGTTTTATTGTACAGGATGATTTGGAATTGTATGGGATTCTTCAAAGACAATCTTCTTTGTTGACTTTTAGAACAAGTTTGACAATACCAAGATTTCATCTCTATGAAGATAGAGTTTATATTCCTATTACGGATCCAGAAGCGACACTGACTTTCTATTTGATATGTCATCAAAATCATTTTGATAAAATCAAAAAGGTACAAGCGCATATCAATGAAGTAGACTGGATACATTATCGTAATGAAGATTTTGAAATTATATAAAAACACAAGGAAAGTTATATTATGATTGTTTTTTGGATTATAGGCATTTTATTTTTGATAGTTGGGCTTTTATGTTGTGTACCTGAATATGTGAGATTATTAAGGTATCATGGTCGTGCCATAGGAACAATAACAAAAATAGAGGATAATGGACAAAATGCCAGAGCTATATTTGAGTATGATGTGGATGGACATCACTATACACAAAAAACGCAATGGACATCAAATGGTGTGTTTATTGTTGGAAAAACATGTGATGTTATCTATAATCAGAAAAAACCTCATCTTTCATATATCAAGAAGAGTGGACAATGGATACGTTGTCTTGTAGGGACATTATTTGTAATTGTGGGAGTGATTGTGCTTTGTTTAGGTTTCTTTTTTCAAAGCATATTATAGATAAAAGATAAGGGGGAATATCATGATTTTAGAAACAGAACGTTTGTTTTTAAGAGAATGAGAACAAAGTGATTTTGATGATTTAGCTCAAATATTACAGAATCCACATGTGATGTATGCTTATGAACATGATTTTTCAAAAGAAGATGTTCAGACATGGCTAGATCGTCAAAGAAAAAGATATAAGGAATATGGTTTTGGATTATGGGCCATGATTTTAAAAGAGACAAATGAAATGATTGGTCAGGCAGGGCTGACAATGCAGCCTTATCAGAATACCCAGATATTGGAAGTGGGTTATCTGTTAAGAGAGGAGTTCTGGCATCATGGATATGCCAAAGAAATTGCATTAGGCTGTCAAAAATATGCTTTTTAAAATTTACAGGCAGATCAGTTATATGCCATCATTAAGGCAGATAATGTTTCATCTATCAAGGTAGCAGAGAGTCTTGGTATGAAAAAGGTAGATGAGTTGATGACAGGATATTATAACGGAGAGACACTTCATTATTTATATACAATTGAACGTACAAAATAAAATTAATAAAAAAATGATAGACATCAAAAGATGAATATCATTTTTTTATGTGCGTTTATCAAATTGTTGATGGCATGTTGGGCAGGTAATTGTAATATCACCTTTTCCTTTTGGAACTCTTAAATATTGGTGGCAGTGAGGACATTTTAAATATTTATGTGTTTTACGATATTTCCATTTATTTTTTTGACGATTAAAGAATTTTCTTATTCCAGATGTTTTAGCTAAAAACCATTCATTTTCCATATTACGTTTATAAATCTGTTTAGAAAACATTCTATATAAAGAATAAATGATAACCGCATAACACAAGAATGAAACAAATGGAACAAATAAAGAAATCACAAATAAAATAATATAACTTATAAATAAGAAATTTCCAAACTGATCAACACCATATCTGCCATACATAAAGTTTCTTAACCAATTCATTTTTATCACCGACCTCTATTATAAAGACGAATTATGAATGAAATATGACTTTTTGAATTCTTTATCTTTTAAATTCATTTTATTTGAAGAAATAATTGGAATACTTCCTATTGATAATGAGACTTTTATTGATGAAAGATAGAAATAACTAATAATCGAATCTTGATTGATTATGTCAAAATATATTCAAAACTCATAGTGTTTGTAGTATAATGGATATTCGTGGAGGTTGAATTTATGTATAATCAATATCGAGAAGGATGGCTTGAAGTGATATGTGGATGTATGTTTGCTGGAAAGACAGAAGAACTCATTCGTCGTATTAATGTTTTATCTTATGCTAAAAAGAAAATAATTGTATTTAAACCTGAAATTGATAATCGTTATTCTGATAAAGAAATCGTTTCACATGCAGGAACGAAAGTTCCTTGTATTGTTGTAAAGGATTCTAAAGAGATTTTAAGATATATTAAACCTGATACAGAAGTAATTGCTGTAGATGAAGTTCAATTTTTTGATAGAGATATTGTTGATGTTTGTGAATACTTGGCTGATAAAGGATTACGTGTGATGGTTGCTGGTCTTGATAAAGACTTTAGAGGTGAACCATTTGGTGTTTTACCAGAATTATTAACACGTGCTGAATTTGTCACAAAGTTGACTGCTGTATGTGCAAAATGTGGTGCACCAGCAACACGTACACAAAGACTTGTGGATGGGTCTCCAGCTTCATTTGAAGATCCGATTGTTTTAGTAGGTGCTGTTGATCATTATGAACCACGTTGTCGACATTGTCATGAGATTTTAAATAAACCACATAAATTTTAAAAGTTCACACTCAAGACATATTTCTCATATATATTAATAGTGTCGAAAGACAAATACGATAGTATTGATTCCCCTCAAATCTATCATATATCCCTAAGAAAGAGATGCAACCCCAAAGCATCTCTTTCATTTTTTGGTATATTTTAATTATTTTGACATAATCATATATATGGAGGATTTTATATGAACTTATGTCATCAGGAAGATATACAAAAATTAACGACTCAAGAACTTTTTCAACAACATAATTATATTTGTTATTTAAGGGGAGATGGATGGAAAAAAGAACAACATTATGTTTTTGACTATCCTTATTTATACCTCTATGCTTTTCATATGCATGTTATAAAGGAGATAGAACAAAGAGGATATGGTGTAGATCCTTTATGGAAAGATTCATGCTTTAGAGGGATTCATCGCGGATATGAAATTTCAATGCTCACATATGATGATTTGGATATACCAACACATTTATATAAAGAAAATTAAAGAAAAATGAAATGTTCATATCTAATTCATATTGACAAAGTATATTATAGGTGTAAAGATAATAGAATTCATAAAAACTCCCTTTAGAATATGTATTCTAGAAAGAATCAGGTTTCTGATTCTTTTTTCTTTTTCTAAATCATGTATAATAAAGATAGGTGATGAAAAATGAAAGGAATACTATTTGATTTAGATGGGACATTGACAGATCCATTTTTAGGTATTACACGTTCTGTAGCGTATAGTTTAAAATCTTTTGGCATTGAAGTTGATGATTTAGAAACATTAAAACCATTTATTGGTCCACCACTAGATGTGTCTTTTAGAGAGTATTATCATATGGATGAAGCACAAAGCTGGAAAGCTGTTGAAAAATATCGTGAGTATTTTTCAAAAAAAGGATTATTTGAAAATAAAGTTTATGAGGGTATGGAAGGCTTTTTACAATCATTACTGAATATGGATATGAAATTATATGTATGTACCAGTAAGCCTGAAGTGTTTGCAAAAGAGATTCTTGATCATTTCTCTTTAACACCATATTTTACAGGTATTTATGGTGCAACCTTAGATGGAAGTCTTAAACATAAAGGTGATGTGATTGCTCATTGTATAAAGCAGGAACAGCTCAATATTCAAGACTGTATGATGGTTGGTGATCGTCAACATGATATTGTCGGAGCGCATCAAAATCAAATACCTTGTATTGGTGTCTTATATGGTTATGGAAGTTTAGAAGAATTTCAGGAGTATCATTGCGATTATATAGCTAAAGACTTGATAGAATTAAAAAAGATAATAGAGGAATGGAAAGATGTTAAGTAAATATCAACAGATTTATGAAGATTTGAAACAGAAGATTGAAAAAAATGAAATTCAGGCTAATACACTCTTGCCAAGTGAAAATGAACTGATGAATATTTATCATTCATCTCGAGATACTATTCGTAAATCACTATCCTTATTACAACAAAATGGATATATCCAGACAAATAAAGGAAAAGGCTCTTTTGTCTTAGATCATGATAAAATTGCTTTTCCTGTTTCAGGTTTAACGAGTTTTAAAGAACTATCACATACATTACCAGGAAGTGTGAAAACAATTGTGCATTGTTTTGAAAAAATGCCTGTGACCTCTTCTTTAAAGAAAGAACTCTATATGCAGGAAGGAGACGTCTATCATATTGAAAGAATTCGAGATATTGATGGAGAAAAAATCATCCTGGATACGGATTATATTAATGCTGAGGTTATTAATGGATTGACTGAGGAGATTGTTGAAGATTCTGTATATGAATATATAGAAAAAAAATTAGGATTAAAAGTTTCTTTTGCGAAAAAAGAAATTACAGTTGTCCAGGCAACTGAAAAAGAAAAAGAATTATTAGATATGCACAATTATGATTTACTAGTATGTGTGAAGAGTTATACCTATTTAGAAGACGCAACTTTATTTCAATATACTGAATCGAAACATCGACCAGATAAGTTTAGATTTGTAGAATTTGCCAGAAGAAGTCATATGTAATATAAAATATAAGTCAAGTATAGATGCAGTTGTAATGTGTCTATGCTTTTTTTTGTTTAAAAAGAACATTTAATCGTTGACAAACATATACGTACAAGTTAAAATGTAAGCGAAAACAAAACATGTACGTACAAGATAAGGAGAGAGAAAATGGGAAAGTTTGAAAAAGATGCAAAGGATTTATTAGAATATGTAGGTGGCAAAGAGAATATCAATGCCGTTTCGCATTGTGTGACAAGAATGCGTTTTGTTTTGGTTGATTCTAAAAAAGCTGATATTGATAAAATTGAAGCACTCCCTTCCGCAAAAGGAACATTTACACAATCAGGACAATTTCAGGTCATTATTGGAAATGAAGTTTCTGAATTTTATAATGATTTTGTGAAAGTGAGTGGTATTGAAGGTGTAAGTAAAGAAGCTGTCAAAAATGCTTCTCAAACAAATCAGACATGGTTACAAAAGATGATGGGAGCATTAGGAGAAATCTTCGCTCCATTGATTCCAGCATTGATTTGTGGAGGTTTGATTTTAGGATTTAGAAATATTATTGGAGAAATTAATTTCTTTAATAATGGAACACAAAGTTTAGCTGACATTTCACAGTTTTGGGCAGGAACTTATAGTTTTTTATGGTTGATTGGTGAAGCAGTTTTTCATTTGTTGCCAGTTGGTATTGTATGGTCTATCACAAAAAAGATGGGAACAACAGAAATGTTAGGAATTGTGCTAGGATTAACACTTGTATCACCACAATTATTGAATGGATTTAGTGTTGCTAGTACACCAGCTGATCAAATTCCAGTATGGGATTTTGGATTTGCGCAAGTGCAAATGATTGGTTATCAGGGACAGGTCATTGCAGCGATGATGGCTGGATTTGTTTTGGTTTATTTAGAAAAATTCTTTAGAAAAGTGACACCAAATGTCATTAGTATGATTGTTGTTCCATTTTGTTCATTGGTACCTGCAGTTATTATTGCTCATACAATTGTAGGAACAATTGGATGGACGATAGGAAATGCCATTGCCGATATTGTTTATGGTGGTTTAACTTCAAGTTTTGGTGTTTTATTTGCAGCTGTTTTTGGGTTGATTTACGCACCTATTGTCATGACTGGTTTACATCATATGACAAATGCCATTGATACAACTTTAGCGAATATGTTTGGCGGAACAATCTTATGGCCAATGATTGCTTTATCTAATATTGCTCAAGGTTCAAGTGTTTTAGCTATGTCTATTTTACAAAGACATGATGAAAGAGCACAACAAATCAATGTGCCAGCATGTATTTCTTGTTATTTAGGTGTGACTGAACCAGCGTTATTTGGAGTTAATATGAAATATGGTTTCCCGCTTGTTTGCGGAATGATCGGTTCAGCAATTGCAGCAGTGATTTCTGTTGGTTTTGGCGTACAGGCATTTAGTATAGGTGTTGGTGGTTTACCTGGAATTATTTCTATTAAACCAGAATATTGGATTTATTTCTTATTAGCTATGGCTGTAGCCATTGTGATTCCATTTACTTTAACAATGATTGTTGGTAAAAAGAAATTGTCTTTTCCAACAAAACAAGAAGAAAAAGATTTCATCTCTCCAATGCAAGGACGTTTAATGCCATTAAGTGAAGTAGAAGATCAGGTTTTCTCACAAGGTTTAATGGGTGATGGTTTTGCGGTTGAATTAAAAGATGGAGAAGTTCTTGCGCCATTTAGTGGTGAGGTTGTGATGACATTCCCTACAAAACATGCTTACGGATTAAGACGAGAAGATGGATTGGAAGTTTTGATTCATATTGGTATGGATACAGTTCAGTTGAATGGAGAAGGATTTGAATCATATGTTCAACAGGGTGATCATGTCACTCAAGGCCAAGTTTTAGCAAAAGTCAATATAGATTATGTCTTATCACAAGGAAAGTCTGTTGTTTCACCAGTTGTCTTTACAAGTGGTCAGCATATTGAATGTCAAGAGCAGGATATTCAATATCATCAGGAAAATATTTTCAAGTGGAAAGGGGAAAACGAACAATGATGACATTTCAAGATAAAGTTGTTTATCAGATTTATCCTAAATCTTTTCAAGATAGTAATCATGATGGACTAGGAGATATTCAAGGGATTATTCAGCGTTTAGATTATTTACAAACATTGGGTGTGGATTATATTTGGATGAATCCTATCTTTGTATCACCACAAAATGATAATGGTTATGATATTGCAGATTATTATGCCATTGATCCTCGTTATGGAACAATGGAAGATTTGGAATTACTTATTGCAGAAGCAAAAAAGAGACATATTTATTTGATGTTTGATATGGTTTTTAATCATACATCGACTTATCATGAATGGTTTCAAAAAGCTTTAACAGGAGATCAAAAATATAAAGATTATTATTTCTTTAAAAAAGGTAAGAATGGAAATCCACCAACCAATTGGGAATCTAAATTTGGTGGCAATGCCTGGACATATGTCGAAGAATTTGATGAATACTATCTCCATCTTTTTGATGAAACACAAGCTGACTTGAATTGGAAGAATCCAGAAGTCAGAAAAGAAATGGCCAATATTGTGAATTTCTGGATTGAAAAAGGTGTTAAAGGATTTAGATTTGATGTTATTAACTTGATTGATAAGGAATCTTTTGAAGATGACTTTGAAGGTGTAGGAAAGAGATTTTATACAGATCGACCATTAGTTCATACTTATCTTCATGAACTTTCTCAAAATTCTTTTGGAAAATATGATGATATTATTACTGTTGGAGAAATGTCAGCGACTTCTCTAGAAAACTGTGTAGGATATACTAATCCTGATAATCAGGAACTTTCTATGGTATTTAGTTTCCATCATTTAAAGGTTGATTATCAAAACAAAGAAAAATGGACACTTATGCCTTTTGACTTTCAGGAATTAAAACAATTATTAAACGATTGGCAATTAGGTATGCAAAATGGGAATGGCTGGAATGCTGTATTTTGGTGCTGCCATGATCAGCCACGTGTTTTATCACGTTTTGGAGATGACAAGAATTATCCAAAAGAATCAGCTAAAATGCTAGCCACAACAATCCATATGCTAAGAGGAACACCTTATATTTATCAGGGTGAAGAAATAGGAATGACTAATGCCTATTTTACAGATATTCATCAATATCGTGATGTTGAAAGTTTAAATGCCTATCAGATTCTTAAAGATAAAGGTGTACCAGAAAAAGAGATTTACCAGATTCTATTGAGTAAATCAAGAGATAATGCACGTACACCTATGCAATGGAATAATCAGGCATATGCAGGATTTAGTGATGTGGAATCATGGATAGAACCGATTTATAATTATAAAGATATTAATGTAGAAAAAAATCTAGAAGATCAAGATTCAGTTTTCTATTATTATCAAAAGTTGATTCAATTAAGAAAACAATATCAAGTCATTAGTTTAGGAACATATGAACCGCTACTATCAGATCATCCAACACTATATGCCTATAAACGCCAATATCAAGATCAGGAAATCATTGTTTATAATCATTTCTATGGTGATCAGACAACATCTATAAGCATAGATGCAACTCAATATGATATTCTGTTATCAAATGTCAATCGCCAGACATTACAAAATGAAATGATGTTAAAACCATATGAGTCACTTGTACTGATTAAAAAATAGATAATTATATCAATAAAAACATATCATTATTGAATTGTTTATAAGGGATACATAATTAAATACTATGTATCTTTTTTTATGGAAATAACAAAAATAATGATATATTTTCTATTTTTCTGTATTAAAATACATATTCATGTTTCACAAAACACATAAATAATGTTAAAATATTATCCATATAGATTTGAGGTGAAATCATGAAAAAACAATGCGAGAAGCTTTTATTGCTTCCATACCAGTCATGATGGGATATATTGTATTGGGGATGGCATTTGGTATGTTACTAGAAAGTGAAGGATATTCTTTTTTATATGCATTAGCTATGAGTGTATTTATTTATGCTGGAAGTATGCAGTTTGTCGCAATCAATCTTTTAACATCAGGGGCAACTGTTATTAATACAATAATTATGACACTATTGATTAATGCCAGACATCTGGTTTATGGTCTATCCATGATTAAAAAGTTTGAAGATATGGGGAAACTCAAACCCTATATGATTTTTTCTTTGACTGATGAAACCTACTCTTTATTGGTCAGTGCTAAAACTCCAGAGGGATGCAGTCAAAAATATTATCTTTTTTTTATTTCTTTATTTGATCAATGTTATTGGATATTAGGAAGTTTAGCAGGAAGTATTATAGGCTCATTATTAACAATCAACACAACAGGTTTAGACTTTGCAATGACAGCTTTATTTATTGTGATTGTCTTAGATCAATATTTAACGACAGATAAACATCTTTATACATATATTGGTTTTGGAATCAGTATTGCCTGTTTAGTGATTTTTGGAAGTGAAGCTTTTATTATTCCTTCAATGATTGGGATTATTTTAAGTTTGATTTATGTTTATCAAAATGGAGGAAAGGAAAAATGCATGAAATCATATTGATTAGTGTTATGGCTTGTATAACCTTTTTAACCAGAGTTTTGCCTTTCTTCATCTTTAAAAATAAATCTTATCCCATTATTGAATATCTTGGAGATGTATTGCCTTATGCCATTATGGCAATGCTTGTTGTTTATTGTTTAAGAAGTGTTGATTTATTCAGTGGAAATCATGGAATATGTGAGATAATTGGGATTGGGAGCGTTATTCTTTTACATCTTATAAAACGCAATACATTGTTATCTATTATTGGTGGAACTTTGATTTACATGTTATGTGTTCAAATTATTTTCATATAAGAGGTTAATGATAGAAAGGATAAGTTTACATTTTTATTGTTTATGTTATACTATAAAGTGTAGATAGGACTAACGAGAATGTGTTTAACGGATCAAGAAAAGGAAGAGCTAGAACTCTTCCTTTTCGCTACTTTGGGAACTAACGAAAGTATGTTTAATGAATGAGTTACTTACTTGTTTCTATCAAAAAACTTGTATGTAACTACAAGAATTAAATAGAGTATAATTAAATACTCCATCAAAATTCCTCCATTAAACTACATCGACGCTAGTTCTCCTAGTCTGATGTTTTAACAATAACTAGAAATGAATTCGTTGTTCAAATTATTTTCATATAACATATGTTATAATGAAAATGAGGTGAAGATTGTATGCGTCAAAATATGAAATATGATACAAATATTTATCAGTTAAGAGAGTCTGTTTTAAAAAGAATGATACAGATTATTCAACAACAAAGATATATAGAAGAAAACAGTATTGTTTTTTATGGAGATTCCATCATTGAATATTATGATGTTGAACATATTTTTAGACATTTAGGACCAGTCTATAATTGTGGAATTGGTGGTATAACATCTGATATGTTGCTTCATTTTATAGATGAAGGGGTTATTAAATATCATCCAAGCCAAGTCTTTATTTTAGTAGGAACAAATGATTTAGGAAATACAGTGATGGCAAGTCCAAGAGATATTGCTTTAAATATTAAAGAAATGGTAGAAATTATTCATTATAATTTACCAGAATGTCAAATTCATTTGTTGAGTCCAATACCTTGTATTGAAAAGGTTCATGGTTATCAGGCTATGCATCAAGGTTTAAGAAGTCATGATATTTTACAGATGATCATGCAAGAATATAAACGTATGATACCTTATGACTATGTTCACTTTATAGATATTTATCAGTCTTTATATCAAGATAATGTTTTAAGAGAAGATGTTTTTATTGATGGTTTACATATTAACGAAGATGGTTATGCTTTATTGACAGAAGCTATTTTCAATCAGTTATAAGGGGGATAAAGACATGCAAGAATATTATGAAATCAAGACAAAACAAGGAGTTATGCGTGGATTCTTTCATAAACCTGATGGAAATCAATATCCAGTATGTATTATTTTTCATGGTTTTACAGGTCAAAATACAGGAACAAAATTTTCTTATGTACAATTATCAAGAATGCTGGAAAAACAAAATATTGGAACTGTTCGTATGGATTTTTTAGGCAGTGGACAATCTGATTTAGATTTTAAAGATATGACTTTTCAAAATGAATTAGATTCAGCTATCAAAATCTTAGAGGAAGTCAAGCAGATGGATTGTGTGACAGATATTTATTTGCTTGGTCATTCTATGGGTGGTGCTATCGCAAGTGAGGTTGCTAAAATGTATCCTCAAGATATTTCTAAAATGTGTTTATGGGCACCTGCATTCAATCTTCCTGAAGCGATTGAATATTTAAAAGGGCATGTTGAAGAAGCTCCTTATTATGATCATAGTGGTTTTGAAATCTCTCATGAATTTGTTGAAGATATAACATCGAGAGATTTATATCAGGATTTAGATACTTATCAAAATGATCTTATGATTATTCATGGAACTGAAGATACAACAGTTCCTTATGCGATATCTCAGAAATATTTAAAAGGTTTTGTCAATCCAGTTTTTCATTCAATAGAAGGTGCGACACACAATTATGATAATTTAGAACATATTCGTCAGGTGATTCAACTGACATATGATTTTTTCATACAGGGCTAAACTCCCTGTATTTTTCATAATAAATTCAATGAAGAGTCAAGCTTTTTGTATTGTCTTTTCAATGAATTGTGTTATAATCAAAAAGGCAAAAAGGAGGAGTGAAAAACATGAATAACATTAGAAATATAGCAATTATTGCTCACGTTGACCATGGAAAAACAACTCTTGTTGATCAGTTATTAAAATTATCTGGAACATTAAAGGATAATGAACAGATTGCTGAAAGAGCAATGGATTCAAATGCCATTGAAAGAGAACGTGGAATTACTATTTTAGCAAAAAATACTGCTATTAATTATAAAGATTATCGTATTAATATTATGGATACACCTGGTCATGCTGACTTTGGTGGTGAAGTAGAACGTATCATGAATATGGTTGATGGTGTTTTATTGGTTGTTGATGCTTATGAAGGAACAATGCCACAAACACGTTTTGTATTAAAGAAGGCTCTAGAAGCTAAAGTGAAACCAATTGTCGTGATTAATAAAGTCGATCGTCCAGTTGTTCGTATTAATGAAGTTATGGATGAAGTTTTAGAATTATTTATGGAATTAGGTGCTGATGATAATCAGTTAGATTTCCCAACTGTTTTTGTTTCAGCTTTAATGGGAACATCAAGTTTAGATCCTGATATTGCAACTCAGGTTCCTAATATGGATTGTTTATTTGATATGATTATCAATGAAATTCCAGCTCCATTAGTAGATGAAGAAGGTGGATTACAGTTCCAGCCTGCTTTACTTGACTATAATGAATATGTAGGACGTATTGGTATTGGACGTATTCAAAGAGGAAAAGTCAAAGTTAATGAAACTGTTGTTTGTTTACGAGCAGATGGAACAAAAACACAGTTTAGAGTTCAAAAATTATTTGGTTTTTTAGGATTACATAGAATTGAAATTGAAGAAGCTAGTGCAGGGGATATTGTTGCTATTGCAGGACTTGCGGATATTGGTGTTGGTGAAACTGTCTGTACAATGGGACATGAAGATCCTTTACCATTATTACGTATTGATGAACCAACAATTCAAATGGTTTTTGGTACAAATACTTCACCATTTGCAGGTAAAGAAGGTAAGTTTGTCACAGCAAGTAAAGTAGAAGAAAGATTATTTAAAGAAACAAATAGAGATGTCTCTTTAAAGATTGAAAGAGTGCCAAATGCTGAAGAATGGATTGTTTCAGGACGTGGAGAATTACATTTATCTATCTTAATTGAAAATATGCGTCGTGAAGGATTTGAATTACAGGTTTCTAAACCAAAAGTTATTATTAAAGAAATTGATGGTGTTAAATGTGAACCTTATGAAGAAGTCTTTATTGAAGCACCAGATGAATGTATTGGAAGTATTATTGAATCTTTAGGATTTAGACGTGGAACATTAGAAAATATGGAATCTGATAACGGTATGACAAAAGTGCATTATATCATTCCATCACGTGGTTTAATTGGATTCATGACAAACTTCTTAACAATGACAAAAGGATATGGAATTATCAATCATTCATTCTTAGACTATCGTCCAATGGAAGGAGATACTGTTGGAGAAAGACAGTTAGGTGTTCTTGTTTCTATTGATACAGGACAAACAACAGCTTATGCCCTTGGCGGTGTTGAAGATCGTGGAGTTATGTTTGTTGGTCCAGGTGTAGAAGTTTATGAAGGTATGATTGTGGGTGAACATAGTCGTGATAATGATTTGGTTGTCAATGTCACAAAAGGAAAACAATTAACAAATACACGTTCTTCTACAAAAGATTCAACTGTTGTTTTAAAGAAACCAAGAGTTTTCAACCTAGAAGCTTGTTTAGATTATATTAATGATGATGAACTTGTAGAAGTGACACCAAAGAATATTCGTTTAAGAAAACGTTTATTAACTGAAAATGAAAGAAGAAAAGCTTATACGAAAAAAATGAATGGATAATGAAAGGGTTCTTACTTGAATGGACAAGTAAGAATCTTTTTTCATGTAAAATAAAAGAGAAAAATGGTGATATAGTAGTTGAAAACATGGCTGATAAGGTAAATTGTTAAAGGAATCAATCAAAGAAATGATCGTTTTAAAGATAAGATAAATTGATAAAATATGGTTTTTGTATTAAAAATTTGATAATATTTTTGAGAATATGATATAAAAAATATGAGAAAATCATAAAAAATTCAATAAAAATTTGAGTATTTCTTAAAAAAGTGGTATATTGTTGGAAGTAAATGAAGTAATTTATTGAAATGTAAAACGCTTTCATTTATAATATGAATTAAGGAGGGGACGCAGTGAAAATTAAATTACAAGTACAATTTCATAATAAAAATGTTGAAACAACATCTATTGAGAAGTTAGTAAAAGAGGATGTTAAATCAAAAGGTGTTAAAATGACAACTATTGATACATTAGAGGTTTATTATAAACCAGAAGATTCTTCTGTATATTATGTTGCGACAACAAAAACTGGTGAAGTCGTTGGTAATGACCAACCATTATACATCGGTTAATCTTAATATTACAAACATATACCCAAATAAAGAGGCTAAACGTTATACGTTATAGCCTCTTTATTTAAGATCAATGATTATCTAATGATATGAATTCGACTTTCATTCTTTTCTTTTGCAGCACCTTCTTGATTGGCGTATCCAATAGCTGCACAACCAACAACTTGATGATTAGGAGGAATACCAAGTTTATTTAAGACATTTCTCACTTCATCAACATTTTGTGTATCACGTAATTGATTAATCCAGCATGATCCGATATTTAAGCTTGCTGCGGCTAAAAAGATATTTTCTAATATACAGCTTCCATCTTCTACTCGTCTTGAATCATATTCAGGACCACTGACAATACATAAGACAGGAGCATGATAAGAAAAATGATAAGAATCAGGTTTCTTTTCACCACGTTCTTCACTTACTTTTTTAATAGCATTCGTTAATTCATCAATATAAGCCAAATTGGTAATGGCATAGATTTCACATAATTGTCTATTCATAGCACTAGGGGCTTGAATTCCAGCTTTTAAAATAGCTTGAAGTTCTTCTTCTTTAATCATTTGATTTTGATAACTGCGACAACTTTTTCTTTTTGCGATTGTTTGTAATGTTTCATTCATTTCATATCACCTCTTGTTTTCTATTATAGTCTGATTGTTTGAAAAAACAATGCTAAAAAGTGTATTTTATGGTATACTAGGGGCAACTAAAGGAGGATTGAACGATGAAAAAAATATTCGTTGGGCTCATAACACTTTTATTATTGGTGGGATGTAGTCAAAATCAAAAGCTAAACTACTTTATGTTAACAAATGATAAAGAATTAGGTGCTTTATATAATTCTGAAGGTGAACAAATAACAGAATATCAATATCAATCATTTGAACGTGTTGGGAACTTAGGATATATTGTCACTAATAGTCAAAAACAAGTTGGATTGATTTCATTGGAAGGTGATGAAATGATCCCAATGGGTGAATATGAAACACTAGAAAGTGTGGATCAGATGTTTTTTGCGACTAAAAAAGTAGAAAAGAAAAAAGATGATCAAAAACAAGATGATCAAAAACAAGAAGAAACTTCTCAAAATCAATTGGTTAAAGATAATCTTTATGTTTTAAATAGTGAAGGCGAAATTTTATATCAGGCCAATGACAAAACAAGTATTATGAAAACTGATTTACCAGTGATTTATCAGGATAAAGAATATATTGTTTTATATCAAAATGGTGAAGAACTTTATAGAGGAAAAGATGCTGTGACATATGTTTCACAATATCAAAATGGAAAATCTATGGTTGTTGGATTTAAAGATAAGAATCACTTTTATTATGTGACTGGCAATGAAGATGAAGATTTTGATCTTGAAGTAGAAAAAGGAACTTATACATTTTTACTTCAAAATGATGCTGGATGTATCATTAATGATGAGAAGTTAAAAAGTATGATATATATTGATTTTCAAAATCAAAAGGTTTATCAAAACAACATTGCGATTAAAGATGCTTATTTTGATAATAAAGATAATATTATTTTAACTTCTGATGATAAAACATATCTTTATTCTATTGGTGGTGTTCCAACTTTAATTAATACTTATTACTATGATACACAGACATATTTAATACGTGAAGAAAAGGTTTATGGACCACATTATATATATAAAGATGGAAAGTCAAAAGGAACACTTGAAAATTCTCAATTATATCCTAATGTGCAGGAATTAAATTTTGAAATGTATCCAGTTTATGTACAAGAAAAAGGATATGTCTATTATAATTTTGACAATAAACAGGTGTTTGACCAAACATATCTTGAAGCGAATCCATTTGATGCTTGTGGTAGAGCCATTGTGAAAATTGATGATCAAGGTTATTCATTAATCGACGATAAAGGTGAAAAATTGACAGAAAAAGCATATTATCGTATGGAGTACATAGGCAGTTCATATTATGCGGTTTATAATGAAAATGGTATGTATGGTATTATTGATATAACAGGAGAAGAAGTCTTCCCTGTTGAATATACATCTTTACCAGAAACACCTTTAATTGAATATAATGATGAAAATTATTTGTTATTGAATAAAAATGGAAGAAGTTATGTCTATAGTATAGATGATGATATGGAAGAATTGTTTTCTATTGAAGGAGATTTAACATTCCATAATGAAGGATATTTTTCAGACGGATATCATTATTATACAATTGAGGGAGAAAGTATAGAATAAGGAGTTTATATGGAATATTTAATGATATTATTATTAATTTTTATAGCAGTGTTATTTTTAATGCAGGTCGTCTTTTTTGAAATAACAAAAAGTAAAATGGAAAAGATGAACAATATAAACTGGTTTTTATCTCTAGATAAACCATTTAATTATAATCGTGTTGGATATATGGTCTTTCTTTGCTTTATCTGTTATTTGATTTCGTCACCAGCACCATTGTTTAGTCTAGAGTGGTTTATTTACTTTGTCTTGTTTTTAGCAATGGGTATTGTTGCTGATGCAGTTGTTCAATATGCTATTTTGATATATAGTAAAAAAAGATGTCGTAGACAAATTGAAGATGCGCATTTATTACAAAATGAATTACAACATTTTACACCAAATGCTGATTTTGAAAAAGATTATACATTAACACCTCAAAATTATGATGAAACTTCAATTTTAAGACAATACATGACACCTGAAGATCATTTGGCTGTCATGAGTGTGGATTCAGGAAAGTTTGCCAGTCAATTTAAAGATGATACGGAAGCGATGTTTGTTGTTGAACCTTATACTGATACACAAAGAGTACAGAGTCAGTTTGAAGATGATTCATCAGTCAAAGTCACAACATTGACACCAACTGGAAAAATGCCTTTTAAAGATGAAAAAATAGATATTATTATGTGCCAGGAATGTAATTATGATAAAAATGAAATCCAAAGAGTTTTGAAAAAAGGTGGATATTTCATTGTCAATCAGCATGGAACAGAGAATTTAAAAGAATTTGTTCGTTTATATATGCCTTTCCAAATGAAAGGAAAGTGGGATGCCGAAAGCTGTGCACAGACTTTAGAAAGTATTGGTATGCGTGTTGTTGATAAATTTGAAGATTATGGAACAATTCGTTTTCATAGTATTCAGTCGTTATATCAATATTTTACAAAAGTGTCACCAGACTTTGCGAATGTCAATAGATATCAGGTTTTCTATTTACAGGCCTTAAAAGAAATGAAAGATCATTCATATTTTGAAATGACAACACATCAATTTTTGGTTGTAGCACAAAAAGCTTTTTAGGAGAATTTTGAGTCAATTCTCCTTTTTATATGAAGTTTTATTCATTATATCAATGCTTTTTGGAATAGAAAAAAAGAGTTAAAATACTTGACAAAAAAATATTATGAAAGCGTATTAAAAACTTTTGAAAATGTATGGAAAAGTAATTGAAATGTGTTATAATAAGACTATAAATTATTAAGGAGGAGTCAATAAGATGGCAGAAAAATTATCTTTTGTAGTTTCAGATCCAGTTGGATTACATGCTAGACCTGCAACTATCTTAGTCAACCAAGCTAGTAAATTCACTAGCAATATCAAATTATGTTACAATGGTAAAGAAGTTAATTTGAAGTCAATTATGGGTGTTATGTCTTTAGGTGTTCCTACTAAAGCTACTGTAGAAATCGTAGCTGAAGGTGAAGATGAAAAAGACGTGATTGCATCAATTGCTAAAGTTATTAAAGAACAAAAAGTTGCTGAATAATATAAGGCTTCAAATACATGGAACTATACATTTTGTATAGTTCTTTTCTTTTATTTGACATGAATAGAAGATGTGATACAATATATTTAGATATTTAGATAAATATCTAAATATTAAAGGAGGGAGAGATATGGGTGATGCATTTAAAGCGTTAAGTGATCCAACGAGAAGAAGAATCTTAGAGTTGTTACAGGATAGACCTTTAAATGCTGGAGAAATTGCAGATTGTTTTCAAATGACGAAACCATCTATATCACATCATTTATCTATTTTGAAATCAAGTGGTTTGATCATTGATGAAAGACAGGGGCAGAATATTGTTTATAGTATTGATATGTCTGTTTTTCAAGAAGTAATGAAGTGGTTTATGAATTTTATTGATATGGGGGATGAAAAATGAGAATAAAAGTTTTTGATGGAATCTTGTGGGGAGTGACTTTTCTTTTGGTAGTGACTGTCTTTTTGATGCCGGATACAGTCCCTTTACATTGGGATGAAAACTGGCAAATTGATGGTTATGGCAGTCGTTATATGTTTTTGATTCTGGCTTTTATACCAATGGTCATCTATTATGGGATGTCACTTACAAAGCATATTGATCCTAAAAGAATGAATTTGGAAAAAAGAAAGAAAACATATCGCCTTTTTCAATATGGTTTAACAGTATTCTTTTTGATTCTTGCTGCTTTTTTTGAATATTCAGCTTTTAATCCCCAACAAGATGGTGAACAGTTTGTGTTATTGTTAGTGTCTGTCTTATTAATAGGAATGGGTAATTATTTACCTAAAATACCACAAAATTACTTCTTTGGTGTCAAAACACCATGGACACTAGCAAGTGAATATGTTTGGAAAAAGACACATAAAATTAGTGGATATTGTTTTGTGGTGATTGGATTAATAAATGGTATAAGTGCATTAGTTCATTTTTCATACACTTATCTGGTATTGATGATTGGTATTATAGGTATGACTGTATTTATTTATGTGTATTCTTATTTTTTATTTAGAAAGTGTAGCCAAAGTATTGACGATTAAATATTAAAGATATAAAATATATAATATAAATAATTTTAATAATTATTTATAGAAAGAGAGGATATATAAGATGTTAAAGATTGAACATTTAACAAAGAAATATGATCAATATAAAGCTGTTGATGATTTATCATTGCATATTGAAAGAGGACATATTTATGGCTTTATTGGTCATAATGGGGCAGGAAAAACAACAACATTGAAAGCTGTTGCTGGTATTATGCCTTTTGATGAAGGGGAAATCATTATTAATGGAAAATCAATGAAAAGTCATGCTTTAGAATGTAAGCAAATCATGGCTTATATACCAGATAATCCAGATTTGTATGAATATCTCACAGGAATTCAATATTTAAATTTTGTGGCAGATGTTTATCAGGTATCAAAAACACAAAGAGAAGAACGTATATTAAAATATGCTGATTTATTTGAATTAACAAGTGACTTAGCACAACCTATTAGTGCTTATTCACATGGTATGAAACAAAAGTTGGCTATTATCTCAGCTTTTATTCATCAGCCACAGTTGATTCTCATGGATGAACCTTTTGTTGGATTGGATCCAAAAGCTTCGCATTTATTAAAGCAATTAATGAGAGAACATTGTGATTTGGGTGGAGCTATTTTCTTTTCAACACATGTCTTGGAAGTCGCTGAAAAATTATGTGATCGCATTGCGATTATTAAACAAGGAAAATTGATTGTCAGTGGAAAAACTCAAGATGTGGTAGGTGATGAATCACTCGAAGATGTATTCTTGGAGTTGGAGGATGATGACAATGCTGAAGACACTCATTAAAATTAGATTACAGGGTATTTTATTAAGACAGACAACAAGTTCCAAGAAAAAAGGCAATAGTGTCGGTAAACTGATTTTATATGGTTTGTTATTTGCATATATTGGAGTTGTCTTTATTGGAATGTTTGGAATGATGTTCCATGCTTTGATTGAACCACTCCAAATGTTAGGTATTGAATGGTTTTATTTTGCATTAATGGCTTTATTTATTATTGTGATTTGTTTTATTGGAAGTATCTTTTTAACACATCATGAAATCTATGAAGCTAAAGATAATGAATTATTGTTATCTATGCCAATTAAAAATAGTGATGTCTTATTAAGTCGTATATTTACAATTCTTATTTTAAATTATGTCTATGAAGCTCTTATTGCATTACCTGCTTTTTATGTTTATATCACAAATGTAGGAATGAATGTGATTGAAATCATCATGTTTATTGGTGTCTTTTTAACACTTCCTTTATTTGTATTGGCTTTATCTTGTTTCTTTAGTTGGATCTTAGCACATATTTTAGTCAAGATTCATCGTTTTAAAACAATGATTTCAGTGGTTTTATTTGTTGCTATTTTTGGACTTTATATGTATGCTGTAAACTCCATTCAGACATATATGGCTTGGCTTGTTGCAAATGGAAAAACGATTGCTCAAGCGATTGAGAGTACAGTCTTTCCACTTTATCATTTAAGTATTGCATTGACAGATGGTAATGTGATAAGTTTTGTGATTTACTTGTTATGTGCAGTTTTGCCATTTGCTTTGGTTATTTACTTATTGTCAGTCAACTTTACAAAGATGGCAACATCAAAACCAAAAGTGAAAAAAGCCATCTATAAAGCAAAACCTATGAAACAAAATACAATATTTAAAGCATTGGTTATCAGAGAATTTAAACATTTTACGTCAAATGCCATGGTTATGTTAAATGGAGCAATGGGTATTGTTTTATGCATTATTGTCTCTGTAGCTGTACTTTTCTATCAAGATGAAATTCATATGATTATCCAGATTCCTCAAATTCAGGAATGGATAACACCGGTTCTTTGTTTAATTGTCATCAGTGTTTCATCTTTGAATATGATGAGTGCTTCATCTATATCATTAGAAGGAGATCGTTTCTGGATTATTAAAACTTTACCACTCACAACAAAAGATATTTTAAACTCAAAATTAGCTGTTCATGCTTTGTTATGTATTCCTGCAGGATTTATTTTATCATTAGCACTGATTTACGTAACTCAAATCAGCATTTTTGAAAGTTTATTAGTGCTTCTTGTTCCTGTTTTATTTACTTTACTGATTGATTGTTTAGGATTGATATTAAATTTATGGAAACCAAAATTTGATTGGATTAATGAAACAGTCTGTGTCAAACAAAGTATGCCCGTTGTTTTAACAATGTTTATTTCAATGGGGGTTGCGATTGTTATCGCAATGGTTTATGGATTATGGTTGATCAATCTTATGTCTGTGTCTATGTATATGTATAGTGTGATTATTGTGATGGTTCTATTAGACATTATTCTTTATTATATGATTCATACATGGGGTGTTCAACAGTTTGATAGTATTTAGAGTTTTTAAAAATAAGATTCGAGATTGAATCTTATTTTTATTTAGCTTGAATCCATGTATAATATGATTAGGATTTATAAGAAGTTCATTGATATGTTGAAAGGAGGTTGATGTTATATGGTGAAATTAAGCGATGAATATATTCAAAAAGTGATTGTCAATGGTAATGTTGAGCATAATCAGACCATTCAATTAAACCCATATGATGAAAAATGGCCTGCTTTATTTGAAAGAGAGAAGGAAAGAATTTTAAAAATATTAAAAGATAAAGCTCTGATGATTGAACATATAGGTTCAACATCTGTGCCAGGATTAATGGCTAAGCCTATTATTGATATTTTACTCGTTGTTGAAGATGCAGGCAAAGAAGAAGATTATATGGATGATTTATGTCGGCATGGTTATATTTTAAGAGTGAGGGAACCAGATTTTGAAAATCATCATATGTTTAAAGGGCCAGATACTGATATTCATTTACATGTTTTTTCAAAAGGGTCAAAAGAAATTGAAAAGTATCTCTTGTTTAGAAATTATTTACGTTATCATGCAGATGCGAGGAAACTTTATGAGAATACGAAAAAAGAGTTAGCAAAGAAAACATGGAAATATGTACAGAACTATGCTGATGCCAAAAGTGAAGTTGTTCAAAAAATTCTCAGTGATGCCATTCAAGAGAACAAGACAAATCAAGAATAAAAAGAAAATACAGAAAGGAAAGATCATATGATAGATACAATAAAAATAACAAAGGTTTATCATGGTGGAAGTTTAAAAGCCTCTGCTACTTTAACAATAGGAGGCGTTCTTGCTTTACATGATATTAAAATTATAGAAAAAGAAAATGGATATTTTATTGCCATGCCAAGTCAGTTAATCAAAGGTAAATATAGAGATATTTATCATCCTATTTCTGCACCTGCTCGCCAAGTCTTTGAAAATCTTCTTTTAAGATGCGTTGAAGATTTAATGCAATCTCAAGAAAGTTCACTCTTTTATCAATGTCAAAATACAAATATTCCATTTCTCGATTTAACTTATGATGATTTTCAAATTGTGAATCAATCATAGATGAAAATACAGTTTATATATGATCATCATCTGTATGATGACAATCATAGGAATACCCCATACAAAATACCAATGTTTAGTTTTATGATGAAATAGATACATCCCTAGCCATACGCCTAAGCTGCCACCGATAATGGCAACTGTAAAAAGTGCTTTTTCACTTATACGATATAAGTGATGCTTGGCTTTGGATTTATCTATTTTCATTATTATAAAGCCAATACAATTGATAATAAGGAAATAAATCATAGAAAACTCCTTTCTCATTCTGTCATCATATGAAATAGTTGCTGATACTCATCTTTATGAATATGTGATTTGAGATAAATGAAGTGCATAGGACGAGAAATATGAAAGTTTTCAATCTGTAATTCAATTAATTGTTGATTTTGTATTTCCTCCTTCACAACACCAGCATATAAAAAAGTAACTGCCTGACTGTCCATAAGCAATGTTTTTATCATAGATAAACTACCCACTTCAATAAAATGTGAGAAACGTGAAAGAGGATAGATTGTCTGTTGTAAATAATTTTCTAGGATATCTCTTGTTCCAGAACCTTTTTCTCTAATGAGTAATGGATATGCAAAAAGCTGTTCAAATGTTATTTTTTGATGAGCTAAAGGATGATGAATACTTGCAACAGCAATAAATCTTTCCTGTTTTAATAAATGATAATCAAATAATTGTGTATCAAACTGTCCTTCTACAAAAGCACATTCAACTTCACCATTAATGAGTTTTTGAATTAAAGTATGCGTATTAGCGACAACAATTTCACATGGACGAGAAGTTTGAATGAATTTTTTCGCAATCATATGAGGAATATAATAATCGGCAATGGATAGTGTTGAGCCAATGGTTAAAGGTGGATAAACTGTTTGAAGCTGTTTTTGGAAAAGATCTTCATTATGAATCTGTGTTTTGGCATAGTGATATAAAAGTTCACCCATTTTGGTGAGATGGAAAGATTTATGAGTGCTATCAATAAATTTTTGTTGATAATGTTCTTCTAGAGCTTTGATATGTTGTGTAACGGCAGGCTGAGTAATATGTAAATTTTTAGCTGCCTGAGTATAGTTTTGACATTCAACAACTTCTACAAATGTTCTCATTTTATCATCTATCATAAAATCACCTCATCTTCATTATAATATATTGTTATAATAAATAAAATATCATAATTTTTATTTATAGAAAAATTGTGGTAATATAACCCTGGTTGATAAGGGGAGATGACAAAGTGAATAAAATCAAAGATATATTACCAGGATTTATAGTTTGCTTGGCTATTGGACTTATAGCTCAGCAGATTGCGAAGTTTTTTCCAAGTATTGGTGCTGCACTTTTTGCGATTGGGATTGGAATGCTTGCAGGCAATACATTTTTAAATAAAGATATTTTTAATGTGGGAACGAAATTTTCAGAAAGTCGTTTATTAGAATATTCTATTGTTTTAACAGGTTTAACATTACAATTAACAGATATTATGGGAATTGGTATACAAGGTGTTGCCTTTATTGCTTTACAAATGATATTGACTATCGCTATGTGTTATTTTATTGGAAGAAGATTAAAATTCACAAAGAAGTTTTCATTGTTAATGTGTGCAGGAAATGCCGTTTGTGGATCTTCAGCCATTGGAACAGTTTCTCCAATTGTGGAAGCTGACAGTAAAGATAAAGGTATTTCAATTACAATTGTGAATGTAACGGGAACAATTTTAATGGTTGTCTTACCTATTTTAACAAGCTTATTATATCATCATGAAACACTTCAAACTTCAGCGATGATTGGTGGAACACTGCAATCTATTGGACAGGTCATTGCATCAGCATCACTTGTGAATCAGGAGGTTGTTGAATTTGCGACAATCTTTAAGATTGTCAGAATCATTTTTGTGGTTGTCGTTGCTTTAACATATGCCAAGATGAATCTTGATGAAAATCAGCCATTGTTTGCCAAAAAAGAAGGAGTAGCAGCTAAGGTTAAAGCTAAAGTTCCATGGTTTGTTATTGGATTCTTTATTTTTAGTATTATCAATAGTACAGGTATTTTACCAGCCATCATTTCTACATCTGCAAAAATGGTAAGTTCTCAATTTGAGATTATTGCTTTAGCAGCCATAGGGATGCGTGTTAAATTTGCTGATCTTATTAAGGAAGGACCTAAAGCTATGTTATATGGATGTTTAACAGGAACATCACAAATCATCTTTGCATTCATTTTGATTGCTTTATTGTTTTAGTAAAAAAATCTATTCGGCTTGAATAGATTTTTTTCGTAGAATGATAAAGAATAAAACAAAAGATATAGCTAAAAGTATATGTGAGATTCCAGCAATACCAGAAATCATCGCATTCATTGCAGTTGACAATTGAATATTCAAGACTTGAACAACTCCTCTTGTCATCAACATGATAATAAAAAATGGTAAAGCTATATTATATAAAATGAAGAATTTCTTAAATAATGAGCTTTCTAATATATCTTTATCATTTTTAATAAAGAGTGCCAACAACAAGAAAACAAAGACACCCAAAATAAATAAATGAGTATGTGTAACACTTAATGTTGTTTTTCCTGTGAATTGATTAAATTTAGTCAATTCTCTATAAAAAACACCCGCCACAAGAGCTGCTATCATATAAATCATTGAAACATTTATTAATTTTTTCATTGAATGAACCTCCCCATTCTATTCTTTGGATATCTTAATGCGTAGAGAGAATCTTGTCAATGAATATGCAAATAAAAAGAAGTTTTCAAATCGAAAACTTCTTTGTTTTATGAACATTTAGGGAAGATGACAATAGTCTTAAATAAATCACCGTCTAGCTCTACATGGAATTGCCCACCTTGTATTTCAGTAAAACTTTTGACAATGGCTAGTCCTAAACCAGAACCATGCGTATTTCTTGATTTATCTCCCTGAACAAATCTTTCTACGATTTCATTTTCGTTAAATGTCATTTCTTCTTCAGATATATTTTTAAAGATAATTTCTACATGGTCATCATGATCATGAATATCAATATAAACACGTGTATGTGGTAAAGCATATTTACTAATGTTCATAAATAGATTTTCAAAAATACGATAAGTTTTAGAACTATCTAGATGACACATCATCTTGTCTTGGGATGAATTCCATTTCATAGATAAAGATTTTTCATCTAAATTATCCTGACACTCTAATTGAGATTGCTTAATAAGCGAAATGATATCTATATCCACAAGATTTAATTTGACATCACCACTATTGGCTTTGCTGACTTCAAATAAATCTTCAATTAAATTTTTCAGTCTTAAAGAATTTCTTTCTAAGATGTCTAAATAATGTTGACGATCATCACTGCTAAGATTGTTATTCTTTAATAAATCTACATAAGTGATAATAGAAGTTAATGGTGTTTTTAAATCGTGAGAAACATTAGAAATCAATTCCGTTTTCATTCTTTGAGATTTGACTTCTTCCTTCACAGCTTTTTCAAATCCATCCTTGATATGAACAAATTCATCTTTTAAAGGATTGAAGATACCAATATCCTGATTAATCTGTACATCAAAATGACCATTAGATAATTGTTGAGTCGCTTTTAATAATGTATGATAATCATTTTGAATATCTTGAAATTTCTTTCTTATTAAAACAAAGATAATAATAGAATAAATCACTGCAAAGAATATACCAAAGACAAAGAATATTGAACATCCTGCTATAATCAAAAGATTGAATAAAACGATTTTTAAGACAGTTTTGTTTAAAGAATCATTTAGATCAAAATCAATGACTTTATTCATTATCTGATAGCCATGAGTTATTAGCCATCCAAGACATGTATTTTCCCAAAAGTATTTTTTGAGTCCCTTATGGAAAAGATATTTAACAAAGTAAGCCAAGATGATAAAGAGGAGATAGAAAATAAAGTAATAAGCGATATTGATGGCTGGAGTCAGATATGGACCAATAGCTTCAATCGCAAATTGCTGGTAAATATATTGGAACTGATCTTGGATAGTACCTGCAATCATAATTGCCGTACCAGCATACATCATAATAGCTAATGTTCCCCATATGAGTGCCAGAAAGGCAAATTTAATACGCATGACAAAGGATAAGAAACGACTTTGTTCAAGATATTTCATAGGAATACATAATGTGACAATACAACAAACCACAATCGCAGTGAAAATATATGGAAGTGAGTAGAGATATAATTGACTACGTGATATATTCATCAGATAAGAACCAATTTGACTGGTCATATGCAATTGATCACTAATCGCAAAGGTTATGGTGATATTTTGTAAAGGTTGATAGCGAATTGTGATATCTTCTTGACTATAATCATCATAAAATGTGGTGCTATAAGAGAAGAGTGATTCTAGAGAATAAATATTGATATGCTCATCATTTGTATGGATAACTTTTGGAACTCCTTGATTATCAAATTCAATTTGCATATACCATTGATATTTGTCTTGTAAATCCTTGTTTTGTGAGATTTGAGAAATGGGATCATTGGTATTAGAGAATTGTTTTTGTGATTGATGATCAGTGATATGGAAGAAAATATCTTCTTTTTGATGGAGTTCATTCACTTTATCTTCTACAGCTGACTGGAAGTCATAATAATAATCTGCATTGGTTTCATCTTGTGAAGATTGATAATAATCATAAATGGAAGCAGATGGATCTTGACTTTCCTTGAGTAGAAAATCAGATGCATAACTGTATTCAATCAGATAAGAAGACATATAATCCGAAATATCACGGCTTTCAAAACTAGATTTTTGAGTAGCTTGATTTATAAAAGGATAACATAAATAAGTTCCTATACTTGTTATTATCAGTGTTATTAAGATAATAATACTTGCGATATGTTTATTGATTTTCATAGTTAATCCCTGCCTTGTTTTTCAATTTTATATCCAACGCCCCACACAACTTTTAAATATTGAGGATGTTTTGGATCTAATTCTATTTTTTCTCTTAAATTACGGACATGAACCATTACTGTATCCGTGTTAATAGCATCTTCTTTCCAGACACTTTCATAAATGTTTTCAGCTGAAAAAACTTTTCCAGGATACTCCATGAGTAATTGTAAGATTTTAAATTCAATAGGTGTGACCTTGATTTGACGATTATCTACACTCACTGTTTTTGTATCTAAATTAAGCTCTAAACCACCAACAGTATAGACATTCTGTGATGTTTTCTTTGCAGTTGCATCAAGATATTTGCGATAACGTCTAAGCTGTGATGAGACTCTGGCAAGTAATTCAATTGGCACAAAAGGCTTTGTGACATAATCATCTGCTCCGATGTTTAGACCAGTGACTTTATCAATATCTTCTGATTTGGCTGAAAGCATAATAATAGGAAAATCATATTTTTCTCTCATTTTCATTGTCATTTGAATGCCATCCATCACCGGCATCATGATATCCACAATAGCGAGATGAATAGTTTCTTTTTCAACAATGTCTAATCCTTCAATACCATTATGCGCTTTAAAAACATGATAGTTTTGTGTTTTTAAATAAATCTCAATCGCATCACAGATTTCAATTTCATCTTCTACAATTAATATATTATAATCCATAAAAACCCCTCCCGACTTTTCTACATTATACTTGAATTTAAAAAAGAAAAGTAGAGGATAAAACGAAAGATTTTCTAAAGATGATATGATAATTTTCGTTTGTTTATTTTTTTATAGATGTAAATACCAATTAAAGAAATAATACCTGTCACGACAAAAATAATGATAGAAAACAGATAATCTTCAATTCCTAATGCATGACCACCAATGGTAGATGTGATAATTGAAGGTGTTCTTGCGAGAGTTGTAATGAAAAGAAATGTTGAAAGTTTCATATCTGTTAATGGAATGAGATAAGTGAGAATATCTTTAGGTGTACCAGGTATAAAGAAAATAATAAAACATAAAATATTTCTTTTTTTTGAATTATGTAAAAAATGAACCTGATTTATCAGATCTAAACTGATAAAACGTTGAATAAAATTTTGTCCCCATTTCTTAACAAAAGTATAAATCAGTAACGAACCCATAGCACTCCCTATTAAACATAAGAGGAGTCCTACAAATGGACCATAAATAAATCCAGCCATAATTTCTACAATTTCACCTGGAAGAAAAACAAAAACAACTTGTAAAATAACAATACCAACAAAAATGATTTGTCCAAATAAACCAAAACTTTGAAGCTGATTTCTTAGTAACTGAGGATTTTCAAAGATCTTCATCATAGGTTGATATAAGCATAAACATATCAAACCCATGATAAGTAGACACTTGATTATAAATTGAATTTCTTTTTTATGTTGTTTGATTTTATTGATCATAAAGGTCACTCCTATCGACATTGATAGTATGAACGAAAAAGCGAAAAAGGAAACCAGTAAAAAGATAAAGATTTTCTAAAGAAAATAAAAAAACAAGCTAAGCTTGTTTTGATTAAGAATGATTTTTTCCTTCCATAAAATAAGTGGCTTCCATATCGGCAGTAGATAAGGCAAAAGCGAGTGGAAACATTTCAAAAGCAGCACCTACATTTCTGGCATCTTCATTACCAGCAAACCCCATATGATAACGAATCGCAAAGGCTTCTTCTCTTGTTAAACGCATATAGCCACTAATCATATAAACACTTTTTTCTCCATGACCATAAGGCAATGTATCTTGAAATTCATAAAAAGGCACTTGAATCCATTGTCCATTTTCTTTGACATTTCTCATACTTTGTTTATAACAGTTAATTTTACATAAATCATGAAGTAAAGCAACAATAGCGATAGTTTCTTCATTATAATTCAAATGGTATGTTTTTTGAACACGTTCACGTGATAAATAGTCTTTTAGACAATCATAAACATTGAGGCTGTGTTCAAGTAGACCACCTTCATAATTACCGTGATATCTTGAACTGGCAGGGGCTTCAAAAAAATCAGAATTACGTGACAATAAAAATTCTAATAATTTTTCACTTCCATCACGATGAATTTTTGTTTTATAAATTTCAATAAATCTTTCTTTGTTTGTCATTTTCTCACATCCTTGTTTACATTATAACAAATAATCATCATAAATTTGATGATTTAAATAGATTTTTTATGATTTCTTCAAGAATAGTTATCATTGAAATGATTGTAATGATAAATATCAGTGTTTTCAAAAAATAAAATAGTGGTATAATCTTTTGAGAAAATCAATTTGAAGTTTTAAACAAAAAAAGATGATAAAGATTCAAGTGAGAACTGTTTATTGCTTGTCACATGAAAACGGCTTATAATAACATATAGGCCGATGTATTTTTTGTGGAAAGATATTGATTATGAAGGGAGATAAAAGAATGAAAAACGATTTTGGATCAATATTAGAAAGAAGACATAATGGTTCTATGAAATGGGAAACCCCATATATCAACAAGAGATTCCATACTCATTTTCAAGCTGAAGATCAGTTTTATCCATTATTTATTGCGGATATGGATTTTAAGATGGATGAAAATGTACAAAAGAAATTAATGCAATTTGTCAGTGAGGGAGATTTAGGATATTTTCATGTCCAGAATGGTTTTTATGAAAGTATTATTCAATGGTATGATGAAATTCATCATATTCATATCAACAAGGATTGGATTATTCCATCTATTGGAACAATTACATCACTACATTTATTAACTGATTTATTCGCAAGAGATCAAAACATTTTAATTATGACACCTGTCTATGGACCATTTTATAATTGTGCTCAAATTGGTCATGCTTATAAGATGCCATTAAAAAATAAAAATCAGGAATATTTGATAGATTATGATGAATTGGAAAAGATGTTAAAATTACATCAAATTGATGTCCTGTTGTTTTGTAATCCACATAATCCTGGAGGTAAAGCCTGGTCATTTGAAGAACTTAACCAATTAGTTCAATTATGTAAAAAATATCAAGTCATGATTATCTCTGATGAAATTCATGGCGATATCCTTATATCAGATAAAAAATTTGTTTCTCTTATCCAATTTTTTGATATTTATGATCAGATTATTGTATCATCATCACCAAATAAAACATTTAATATTTCAGGATTATCAACATCTTTTACAATCTGTAAAAATGAAGATTTCAATAAACAATTTAATGATTATCTCTCAAAGCTTCATATAGGTCCACAACGTATTGGTATTTATATGATTGAAACTGTTTATAATGAGGGGAAACAATGGTATTATGATTTATTAGAATATCTTCGTCAAAATATCAATATAACAATGGAATTACTAGAAACAACAGATATGAAAATCATGAAACCAGATACAGGATATTTAATATGGGTTTATTTACCAAAAATAGCCAATATTGATCAGTTTGTTATTGACTTGGCTAATGAAACACATGTGTTATTGGAAACAGGAAGCCGTTTTATTGATAATTATGAGGGATGGGTACGTATTAATACAGCAACAAATTCAGATTTATTAAAAGAAGCAATGACGCGATTTATTGAATTCTATAAATCATATAAGTAATGGTGTAAAAATGAAAAAGATTAAAACAAATGTATTAAGGTTATTAGATCAACAGCACATAGATTATAAAACAAGAGAATATGAGTATGATGACAATCATTTATCTGGTGAACATATTGTTCATCAGGTAGATTTAGAAGCAGATGCAATCTATAAGACGCTTGTATTACATGATCATCATGAATATTTGGTTTGTTGTATACCAGTCATGGAAGAAATTGATTTAAAAAAGCTGGCGAAAGCCAGTGGACATAAAAGTGTTGAAATGCTTCATCAGAAAGATTTATTACCATTAACAGGATATATGCGTGGTGGGTGTTCTCCTATTGGCATGAAGAAAAAGTTTCCTACTTATTTTCAGGAAGATATCTTGCTGTTAGATAGAGTCGCAATCAGTGCAGGAAAAAGAGGTTTACAGGTGATTTTAAAACCTCAAGATTTAATCCAATATGTCAATGGTCAATGTGTAGATGTGATAAGATAAAAAAGCAAATCCTTGCTTTTTATTTATGAGTGATTTCAATGATTTGATGATAAAGAATATGCATACTTCCTATATCTTTATCTATATGGTAATGACCTAGATACCAGTCTTGAAATTGTATGGTCTTTTTAAAGAAATATAAGACACTATGAATATCTTCATATTCATCACCATAAACAGTCATATCACAGCTATCATAAAATCCTAAATATTCTTTAATGTCACGAGGGGCATCGTGACTTAAAATATAATTAACCTGATTATGATATTTCTTGAGATTAGTGAGGGCATGGTTGACTTCTTCATGTGTTGGCAATTCTCCTTTCCACCATGAAACACCTTCTTTTCTATAAACACGATCAGTTGAATAGCCACCACCAAAAGCTAAGAAAGTTTGATTATTAAGTGTAAAGATTTCACCACGCATCAAATGAAAAATACTATTATTGATTTTATGAATACGTCCACCATTCCAGTTTTCTATGGGATATGTTTTTAATAAATCATGATTTTCATGATTGCCATCAACCCATAATGTTGTCCAAGGCTGCTCATCGAGCCAGTTTTGCCACCAGCGATCAGATCCAGCTAACTCACCACCCCAGACACAGCCAAAATCGCCACAAATTATCACATAGTCATCTTTGGTTAAGGTTTTTCCTTCAGGAAAGTTCTTTCTTGCAAGTTTTTGAATATCATATGAGCCATGTGTATCACCAGTTATAAAAATTCTTGACATATTATAACCTCGCTTTCTTTTCATTATTATATCATCATTTTATATGATTGATTTTATTTTTTTATGTTTGAATATCTATTATGAAAAGTGAAAAAACACATAAATAAAACAAAAAATGATAGTGGTTACATAAATTTGTGAAAACTATTATTTTTTAATGAAAATGTTTACATTTCAAAGTGGGTTTTTATGGCGTTGGTTTTTAAGATTTGTTATAATAGAAACAGAGGTGAAACAATAATGGATTATAAAGCAAATTATGAAAGATGGTTGAATCATCCTGCAATGGATGCAGCCACAAAAATGGAATTAACAAACATGGGAGAAAAAGAAAAGGAAGATGCATTCTATACAAATGTTGAATTTGGTACTGCTGGTATGAGAGGTATTTTGGGACCTGGAACAAATAGAATGAACATCTATACTATTAGAAAAGCAAATGTTGGTTTTGCAAAATATGTATTGGGATTAGAAAATGGAAAGGAAAGAGGCGTAGCTATCGGTTATGATAACCGTCATATGTCTTACCGTTTTGCGATTGAAAGTGCTAAAGTTTTAGCAACTTATGGTATTAAATCATTTATTTTTGAAAGTTTAAGACCTACACCAGAATTATCTTTTGCGGTGAGATATTTAAAATGTGCTGGTGGAATTATGATTACTGCATCACATAACCCAAAAGAATATAATGGTTATAAAGTTTATGATGATACAGGATGTCAGCTAATTCCAGAATGGGCAGATGAAGTTGTTAAATATGTTAATGAAGTTGAAGATGAATTAGATATTCATGTATGCAGCGATGAAGAAGCTTATCCATATATGACATGGATTGGTGAAGAAGTTGATGAAGCTTATTATAAAGCTGTTATGGGTATTGAAATTAATCCTGGTATGGATAAGAGTGGATTTAAAATTGTCTTCTCTCCACAACATGGAACAAGCAATATCCCTGTGAGAACTTGTTTAGGACGTTTAGGATATGATGTTGTGCCAGTATTAGCACAATGTGCTCCTGATCCAGATTATACAAATACAAAATCTCCTAACCCTGAAGTGGATATGGCTTATGAATTAGCTATCATTAAAGCTAAAGAAGTTGATGCTGATGTTGTAGTTATTTGTGATCCTGATGGTGATAGATTAGGTGTTGTTGCTAAACATGATGGAAAATATGTATTGATGAGTGGTAACCAATCAGCTGCCGTTTATCTTGAATATATTTTAAGTCAAATGAAAGAAAAAGGAACATTACCTGATAATGCTGTTATGTATAATACCATTGTAACTTCTGATTTAGGTGAATTAGTAGCAAGAAGCTATGGTGTTGATGTAGAAAAAACATTAACTGGATTTAAATTCATTGGAGATAAGATTCGTAAATACGAAAAAACTGGAGAAAAACAATTTGTCTTTGGTTATGAAGAATCTTATGGATGTGTTGTTAAAGATTTCGTTAGAGATAAAGATGCAGTACAAGCTGTCTTAACTGCTGCTGAAGCTGGTAACTATTATAAAAAACAAGGTAAAGATTTAATTGATGTATTAAATGAATTATATGAGAAACATGGTGCATTTAAAGAAAGTCAAATTGCTTTATCTAAAGCAGGTGCTGCTGGAGCTGCAAGAATTAAAGAAATCATGGATAATTTAAGAAAAGATGCACCTACTGAAATTGGTGGTGTTAAAGTTGTTGCTGTTGAAGATTATCAGACAAGTGTAAGAACTGAAAATGGAAATGAAACAACTATTGATTTACCAAAATCAAATGTATTGAAATATTATTTAGAAGATGGTTCTTGGATTGCTGCTAGACCTAGTGGAACTGAACCAAAATGTAAATTCTATTTCTCAATCAAAGGTGCAACTGTTGATGATGCTGCAAGCAAAACAGAAGTCTTCCAAAAAGATATGATGAATATTATTGGTGAATAATAAAAAAAGAGGCATGTAATCGCTAGAGTAAAATCACTCTATTTCGTTACAGCCTCTTTTTATTTTTTGGTAATCTAAAATAACACGGGGTTGTGGGGTTTTGGATTATAAGAAATTGTGGGAAGAACAGCCTTCCCACAATTTTAAAACTGTATAGGAGAATCATGATCTGATGATGGGTCATGGTTCTTTTTTTCTGCTTTTTCTATCAGTTTATCTAACTTCAGATTGATTTCCTGAGTCAAGTCATCCAGTTCATCTGCATATTCGTATATCATATTGAGTCTGTATAGTATGT
>NZ_SJOR01000009.1:0-93193 GCF_012027715.1 Massilimicrobiota sp. SW1139
ATTATTTAAATGGAGAAATACCATTTTATGAGCTTGAAAGTTATATTCCATTTCATCTACCAATTGAATCTCTAAAAACAAAAATTGAATTCATTAAAAACCTAAAAGAAATATATGTGGAGAAAATAACAAGAAATAAAGGAACCGAATATGAATTGTATTATACTAAAATTAAATTACAATTTTATGGTTTTATTTGTGCAAAAAGAGATTGGTGTGGACCAAGTATTGAAAAATATGAAAAGAATTATTTATCGAATAAGTTTTCTTCTGTAGTTAATGAATTTTTGTTATGTGTGTCAATAATAGATAATTACAATTATTATCCTAGAGTTTACAGTACTTATTTGCAAACTTTTATTGCTACTCAAATGATTGATGTGAATAAAAATTTTACATTTAGCAATCATACTGATTTTGGGAATGGACCTATTATTAGTAATAGAAAGAGTACTTTTTCTGAAGAAGATATAAATTCTTTAAGTATGATACTAAATGATTCAAAATTTAAACTGTATAAAAAATTAATTATTTTGTGTAAAAATGATTTAAGTGTAGGATTATTTACTGAAGCTTTTTTCTTGATTAATAGTGCTTTAGAATCAATGGTCTATCATTTTGCAACAGAGATTACCAATAAGGCTAATTGCGAAAATGAATTTAATGAATTTCTAGAACCTACTTCAATTTGTGATAAATGTGAATATAGACAAGCACAGGATGGAGAGTGTAAGGCTAATAGCACTCCGCCTAATCTATTTAATACGATCAAATTTTTAAAGGATAAGTCATTGATAACATCAAAAAAAAGCAAATTTTTAATTAATTTGATTAAAGATATTAGGTGTGATCAAGTTCGAAATGATTTAATCCATGGAAGACTAGACATTGTGAAAATTGAAATAGTTAATGAATCATTGAATAAACTCAGTACTTTAGAAATGGAACTAGAGAATGTTTTTAATAAAATTAAATAAATGGATATTTCAGTAGCTATAAAAAATAAATTAACATAAATAAATTTTTGCTTAATTAAATTAAAGTATTGAAGATTTAAGTTATTTTTGGGTTGTGTTGACAATACAACAAGTAAGCGACAAATAGACTTAAAAGCCTTTGTTTTATAAGGTTTCGGAGTTCTCAAAATGTTAATCAAAACAAATACGGAAAAAGATTCAAGATTATATCTTGGTCTTTTTTTGTGCTTGTTAATGAAATAAATGTAAATAAATGATATAATAAGCTAATTAAGAAAATTTCAGATGAAGAAGGTGATATTATGATTAATATAGTAGAAAGAAATGAAGTTGTACAATTTAAAAATGGAGATTTTGTATTAGATGTTACTATTGATTCTAATAAGGAAACAGTATGGTTAAATAGAGAACAATTATCACAATTGTTTGATAGAGATATCAAGACAATAGGGAGACATATTAATAATGCATTAAAAGAAGAATTAGATAATTCAACTGTCGCAAAATTTGCGACAGTTCAAAAAGAAGGCACTCGTCAAGTGACTCGACAAATTGAATATTATAACTTAGATATGATAATAAGTATTGGATATAGAGTAAAATCTAAAAATGGTATTCTTTTTAGAAAATGGGCTAATAATATATTAAGAGAATACTTATTAAAAGGATATGTTATAAATGATAGACATTTTCAAGATATTGAATATGTTACAAAAATGCTGGATCAATATAAAGAAGCAGGTGGGAAATTACCATCGAGTGATGCTATGTTAGAATTTTTAAAAGCTTATCAAAGAGGTTTTAAAATATTAGATGATTATGATCATCATACTTTAGAAGTACCTGAAGGACAAAAAGATGTTTATGTTATTCAATATGATGAATGTATAAAATTGATACACAATACAATGTTTGCAAACCAAGGAGATCAATTTGCAATTGAAAGAGATGATTCATTTAAAAGTAGTATATCAACCATATATCAAAGTTTTGGAGGAAATGACTTATATCCAACACTTGAAGACAAAGCAAGTGCATTATTATATTTTATTGTTAAAAACCATAGCTTTATTGATGGTAATAAAAGAATAGGGGCAACAATATTTTTATATTTTTTAGAAAAGAACAATGCATTATATAAAAATGCAAAAGAAAGAATTAATAATGATGCTTTAGCGACTTTAACGATATTAGTCGCAACGTCAAGACCAGAAGATAAAGATATTATGATGCAACTTATTAAGACAATTATCAAATAAGAGGAATATTCTTTAATAATGAAATGTTTTAACCATAATTCATTTTTGGCATCTTTTAGTTAATTGAAAGTGTTAATAAAATCAATGAATTTGGGATGTTATTTGAGTAAAACAATAGTTATAATTGTTATGAGAGGATGAGAGAAGCGTTTAAAATTGATGAAAGGCAAGAAAGTATATGAGTAAGAAAAAGAAAAAAACATACGAAGAAGATTATTTATACGAATCCAATGATATATTCGCATGTATTACAGGTTATACTTCAAATGGTTTTCCTTATGGTATAACATGGGAAGAAATGGATGAACTTGAACAACAGGAAAACAGAAATCAAAAATTTGATGAAGAAGAAATAGATGAAGATTTCATACTATTTTAAAGATAGTCAAAGATCAAAAAGGATAGGAAGCATGTTCAAATTATTAAAAATCATTAACTTTGCTTTATTAAAAATGTAGTGAATCTTATATTAATGTGTTTTAAGAAGGAGAAATCCTTCTTTTTTTGTAGGTATATAAATTTTATATGGGTTTATATATAAGATTTATATTATGCAAGCTTGTTTATATGCGCTATAAATAGACATGTATATTTCATATACAAGAAAGGGTCTGCTATGAATGAAAATAAACTTTATAAAAAAATAGTTTTTTATTTTTGTCTGTCTAGTTTTCTTTTATGTATTTTGCTTCTTTGTTTTATTCATCAGTCTTATCTATATGATACAGTCATCGTTATTTTTGTGCTGATGATTATTTTTTTGAATTTAAGTATTTTATATATGATACTTTTTAAGTATTTGAAAAATCATATACAAAAGTTTATATATCAAAATTTTTCTTATCTACAAAAGAATATCCAAAAACTTATCAAAGGCAAAGATTTAAAGTTACTTGATTTTCATCATCAGAAAATAGAAATATTGAATCAGATGTTTTACAAATATAAAAATACAAGTCATACAAATAAGCCAATCATTGATCTTTCACATCAAGATATAGCTATGTTTACATGTTTGCATAGAAATCAAACAACTCACTTTTCTATGAATATGCAATCTTTATTAGGACTTGATTTTCAACAATGGCAGACATTAAGAAGATCACCAGATCAATTTCAAAATTATATTATCAATTTACAAAAACAGATGAATGATGATCATATGGTGGAAGTAAATGAAAAATTTTTATCCATTTATATTTATCCTTTAGAACATGAATTTCTTGGTATTATCATAGATAGAACACAGGATATGATAAAAAAGACATATCTATTGAAACAACTAAAAGAAATAGAAAGTAAGTCACAAATAGATTCACTGACTCAAATATATAATCGCAAAGGATTTGAGTTACATGTCCAAAATTGTTTATGCCAGAATCATTCCAAAGGCATGCTGGTGGCTTTAGATGTAGATAATTTTAAATGTATCAATGATAATTGCGGACATCAGGAAGGAGATAAAGTATTGCAGTTAATTGCTCAGTTTTTAACAGAAAATTCCTCGTCCCAGGATATTATTGGAAGAATTGGTGGCGACGAATTCCTGATCTTTATTCCATATACATTATCAATGGTTTCCTTGGAAAAAAAGCTTCAATATTTTATAGAAGCATTTAGAAAGACTTTAAGTCACTATTATCAGGATTATCATGTTTCTATAAGTATGGGTGTTGCTTTTGTGAGTTCATCCATCAATGATTATCCTACTTTATATCATTATGCAGATAGTGCATTATATCATGCTAAAAAAACTGGAAAAAATAAATATTTTATCCATCATGATAACATTTAATATCTAAAAATAGAAAGAGGTCTTTATGAACAATACATGTCTTTTAATTCCGGCATTAGAACCACAAGAACATTTTATTGATTATGTAAAAAAATTAAAACAAATCCCACATCTTCATATTGTTGTAGTGAATGATGGCTCTCATCAGGATTATGATATCATTTTTAACAAAATTGCAAGACTGCCACAGTGTTATGTGATTCATCATCCTCAAAATCTAGGAAAAGGTGAAGCCTTGAAAAGTGGATATCGTTTTATTCAAAAACATTTATCATTTTGTCAAAAAATCATCTGTGCAGATTGTGATGGACAACATGCTGTGATAGATATTCAAAAGATGATTGCAAAGATGTATAGTGACGAAAGTTTATTTATGTTAGGCATGAGAAATTTTTCTTTTCGTCATGTTCCTATAAAGTCATGGTTAGGTAATCGTATGGCTTCGCTACTTTTATGGATGTCTACGGGTCATTATATTCAAGATACACAAACTGGGCTAAGAGGTTATGATTATCAATTGCTTGATTCACTTTTAAAAATTAATGGGCAAAGATTTGAATATGAAACAAATGCATTGGTCATTCTTTTAAAACAAGTAAATTTGAATACAATTCCAATTCAAACAATTTATTATCATCACAATCAACATACACATTTTCGACCTATTCAGGATACGTGGCTCATTATCAAAAGTCTTTATTCTTCATTTTATTTATATACGCTTTTATCTTTTCTATGTTTTATGATCGATTGGCTAGTATTTATATTCTTATCTTCTTTATTCATTTTCTTTTTCCAATCATCTTTAACAGTTATTTTTTGTAGTAGTTTTATTTCCCGCTTTCTATCCATCATTTGTCATTATCAACTCGTTCAAAAGCATGTTTTTCAACCAGTTAATCAAAAACAAAGTATGAGTCGTTATATGGCTTTATGTATATTCATTGTATTTTTATCATCAATAGGAACATATTGTCTTCATTTTCTTTTATCAACTCCAATGAGTAAGATACTGATAGATGGGTGTTTGTTTTTTCTATCTTATGCCATTCAGAAAAAGTGGGTCTTTTCATGATGAATAAAAGAAATATAATATTTATCTTATCAATACTATTTTCATCTCTTTATTTAATATGGAGACTGTTTTGGACATTACCATTGGATCAAAGTATTGGTGAAATCATATTTGCTATTATTTTACTTTTATCTGAAATCATAACGACTTTCACCAGTTTTGAACTGATTATTCAAAAAATGAAAAATAGGACAAAGGTTCTAATACCACCAGTCCTTCAAAAAGAAGATTATCCAGAAGTAGATATTTTTATAGCAACACACAATGAAAGTGTTGATCTGTTATACAAAACAATAAATGCCTGTACCTTCTTAGAATATCCTGACGATCAGCTTGTGCATATTTATGTGTGCGATGATCAAAATCGTCAGGAAGTGAAAAGATTGGCAGAACACTTTGGGGTTCATTACATTGGTATAGATAATAATCAACATGCCAAAGCAGGAAATTTCAATCATGCATTATCTTTGACACATTCACCTTTCATTGTGACTTTTGATGCTGACATGATTCCCGAAAGAACTTTTTTAATGAAGACTGTTCCTTATTTCTTTATTCCAGATGCAACATCTTCTTCATATTTACCTATTGCCTTAGTTCAAACACCTCAAAGTTTTTATAATCAGGATTTATTCCAATTTCATTTGTTTTCAGAAACAACGATTCCAAATGAACAGGACTTTTTCTCAAAAGAAATTAACGTATTAAGAAACGCTCATTTTGGCGCAACTTATACAGGAAGCAATACTGTTATCTTACGTGAAGCACTGGAAAAGATAGGTGGTTTTCCATATCACACAATTACGGAAGATTTTGAAACCAGCATACGTCTACAAAAGGCAGGTTATTGGACTTATTCAACGCAAGAATCTCAAGCATCAGGATTATCAACCACAACAATTCCAAGTATGATTAAACAAAGAATACGATGGGCACAAGGGGTCATTCAAAGTATCTATAATACAAATGCTTGTATGACATCTTCACTTTCAGTCTCTTTAAGATTATCGTATCTCAGTGCCTTTCTTTATTGGTGGTCTTTTTTAACTCGTATGGTTTTTATTTTAGCACCTATTTTGTTTGCATTATTTGATTTACAGTTTGTTCAATGTCAATTTCATGAATTGCTTATTTTTTGGTTACCATCCGCTATTTTTTATCATCTTTCTTTAAATAACTTATCAACTCAAACAAGAAATCAAAGATGGAGTCAAATCATAGATACCATTTTAGCTCCATTTTTAATTATTCCTGTTTTTTTAGAAACATTAGGTATTCACCAAAAAACATTTAAAGTTACGAATAAAAAGAAAATGACAATGCATACACGATCATTATTGTATATGATTCCACATTTGGTTTTGATTGTTCTCACTATACTTGCCATCATTCGTTATGGAGCAGGTAAATATGGAAGTGCCTTATTTTACAGTAGTATTATTTTATTTTGGCTTTTTTATAATTTGATCACACTTTGTTTTGCTATCTTCTTTATGTTAGGAAGACCTTCATATCGTGCATATGAACGCTTTATGATACAAGAAACAATTGAACTTGATTTTCATGATCAGATATATCAAGGAACAACTATAGATTTATCCTATGTCAGTTTGGCTTTTTCATTGCCTTTACCGATTTATGTTCCAACCCATTCTTCTTTTTATGTTGAAATCAAGACTGAAAAATATCAAACAAAATTATTGGTACAACTTTTATATGTCAAAGTTGTTCAAGGGAAATGGATTTATGTTGTCACTTTTCAAGATGCAAAGGAAGAAGATTATCGTCAATATCTTCAAATTATTCATGATCGCAAGCATTCTTTACCATCGCATATTGATGAGTGGTCTACTTTGTATGATGATCTTTATCGTAACATTCAATTACGTTTTCAAAAAAGACAACAAGAACAAAGACAGACATTTCGGATTCCTGTTTATCAAAAACTCTCTTTTTCAAATGGTAGTGAAGCTTTTATCATTGATTTTAATTATCATTACTTTCTTGTGAAAGATTTTCATGGGAATCCAAAAGATCAACTTATTTTGCATTGGCAAGATTTAACTTTTCATCTACGTTTAAAAAAGAAATTAAAGCATCAACATTATCTTTTAGAAGTCATAAACCTTGATGAACTTTTGTTAAAGAAAAAAGAGTTAAATATGTTGATAAAAAAATTAATAGATAAGGAGAACAATGAATGATACTTATTTTTCTTTTTTCTTTGGTAGGTTACATATCTTTTATATCTACGAAAATAGAGAAGACATATGCTCCAGTTGTGACTTTTAGCTTTATAGGGCTATGTGTTTATTTAGGAGGATTGCTTGATAAACTTCAAATCATAGCATATCTGATTTTATGGTGTGGAGTATTTTTAGGAATATATATGGTGAAAAAGAGGAGAATGAAAAAATTATCTTTTCCCTATTGTTCATTATTGACTTTATGTTTTATAACAATAACAGTTATTTTTTTAGTGGTATCACTATTTTTAAAAATGGATCATTATGATAATTTTTCTCATTGGGGAATCGTTGTCAAAAATATGTTAACAAATCATCGTTTTCCTGAAGCTTATGATGCATTGATTACTTTTAAGGATTATCCATTAGGAATGTCTTCATTTATTTATTATTTTTGTTTATTTTTAGGAAATAATCAGGGCATAATGATTATGAGCCAGACTATGTTTATATTTTCTTGCTTTTATGCAATATTTGGAATCATTGAGGAAAAGAAAAGATTTTTGCTTTATGTGATACTATCAATGGGATGTTCTTTTATGATTTATCTGAATATGACGATTCGTATTCAAAACTTACTCGTAGATTTTATATTACCATTATTGACTTTAGCGACATGCTCATTCATATATCATAAACGTTATGATATCAAGAAGGTAGCTTATTTGCTGATTCCTCTGCTTGCTTTCATGACAGTGATGAAAGAAACAGGTGTCTTTTTTATGATAATATCTTATCTTTATTGGCAATGGTATTGTTGGCGTAGTTCCTATTCTTTATTAGAACGACTGATGTTATCAGGAATGGTTTTCATAGCAGCTTTATTACCCTGGCTGTTATGGCAATATAATGTTTATATAACTTTTGGGGATATGACACATAAATTTGATCTATTATCAGAATCTTTACCAAAAAGTCAATATTCTTATCTCATGACTTTCTTTTTTCAGTCACTTTTTCATTTATCAAATCGTTCTACACAGGTTTTTCTCTTTTTTGAAATTCTTTTTGTGGGATTATTTATTTTTAATCGTTGGATATTCTCAAAGCCATGGCAATTACAAAAAATATGGTTTGTAACTCATATGGTTGTCATTATTTATATTGCAGGGTTATTAGGTATGTATTTGTTTTCTATGCCTCAAGATGAGGCTATTCGTTTGGCTGGGATGGAACGCTATGTTTGTAGTATTGTGGTGTTTTTTGTTGGAGCGATGACGATGGGTATTGTTGTTGATATGGAACGTTCATTTTATATTCAATTAAAAGATGGAAATAGTTATAAAGCTTTTTATTCACCACAAACAAAAAAGCTTTATCAAAATACAACACTCGTTTTTATGATGATCACTTTATCATGTGTATATTCTGAAATCTGTGAACTGATAATGATTCAAAAAGCCCATGCTTCATCAATTGCTGGTCAAGTTGAACAGCTGGTAGGAGATCACTGGTATCCTCAGGAACAGTTTGACACATCACAATATCTGGTTGTGGCCTCTGATAATCAACAGCAGGTTTCTCAATATCAATTAAAATATACTATGAAATATTTTTTATATGCTCCTTATGTTGAGACATTGTCTTATTTGCATCAGAATGTAGATATAGAAAGTTATGATTATGTCATTATTTTTAATCAAGGGTATGTTGCTGATGAGGTTTTAAAACAATATCCTCATTTTTATACGAAGGGAATTTATAAGATAAAGAGATGAAATGATGGAAAAAAATCAATTAGAACAATTTGTCACTGTTGTGGAATCTGGAAGTATTAGTAAAGCTGCGAAAATATTATATTTAGCACAACCGAATTTGAGTAAAACAATGCAACTGCTTGAAGAAGAAATGGGACAGAAATTATTATTAAGAAGTCATAAAGGTGTAGAAACAACACCTATTGGCAAAGAACTGTACTATCATGCTAAAAATATTTTAGAACGTTTTGATATGATTGATGAATGGAAAAATATGCATCAGAAAACATTACCATGTTATTTAAAAGTATCCATATCGTCACTCTTTTTAGATAAACGTATTTTACATGAGTTTTCTAGACAGACAGACTCTATGGAAACTTATATTCAATTCCATGAAACAACACCTAAGTCTGTTTTAGAAGATATTGTGACAGGAGAGGCAGAACTTGGTATTGTTATCTTAAATGATCAGATTTTACCTGCATTTCAAAAGATTGCAGAAGCTAAAGATATTCAAGTAGAAGTTATAGACCGTCAACCTTATTGTTTACATTATCATCGTCATTATGATCTGGAAAAAAATTTATCACAGGACTTAAGATTTTTAAACCACTATATCTGGATTCATTTTCCATTAGATTTTTTTGGCTACTTAAATGCTTCTTTATCACAATATGGATTTATGATTCTAGAATCACAAAAAAGTATAGTGAGTAATAATTATCATGCTATCATTCAAATGCTTTGCTTTTTAGATGCATTTTTATTTGGGAATATCTGGCAAAAAGAAGAGTTTGCTAAAACAAATATTGCAACAATACCTTTATCTTATATACATATTCAACAAAATTTCATTATACTTTCTAAAAAAAGAGAAACATTATCACCAACAGCTTTGACCTATTTAAAATGTATTAAAGACATTTATCAATTTGATTGATGTTATATACTTTTGTAAAAAAATGATTTATTCAGTATGCATTTGAGTTATAGTACAATGACATATTGATATTGTACTTTCTGATTTGTTTTTTATAAAATAAAGATGTCAAGAAAAGGTAATGATATGAAAGTGAGGAAAAAACATGAATGAAAAAGTGATTTTAAATAATGGTGTAGAAATGCCAAGTGTAGGATTAGGAACATTTTTAATGAAACCAGAAGAGGCAGAAGAAGCAGTTTACAATGCATTGACATCGGGACATAGATTGATTGATACAGCCAATGCTTATATGAATGAGCGAGCAGTTGGTAGAGGTATGAAACGTAGTGGACTGAAAAGAGAGGATATTTTCTTAGAAACAAAATTATGGCCTACTGTCTATAGTAAAGCAACAGCTATTGATGAAACATTAGAAAGATTAGATACTGATTATATTGATTTACTTCTTCTTCATCAACCTACTGCTGATTATAAAGCAGCATATCAAATGATGGAAGAAGCTGTCAAAGCTGGAAAGGTGAGAGCGATTGGTTTATCTAATTTTGAAGGAGAACCATTACAGGAAATTTTAAAGATTTGTGAAATCAAACCAGCAGTCATTCAGGTTGAAGCTCATCCTTATTATCCACAAAATGAATTAAAAGACATTTTAAAAGAACATGATATCAAAATTCAAGCATGGTATCCTTTAGGACATGGGGATCGTACTTTACTTGAAGAACCATTATGGAGTGAGCTTGCTGAAAAATATGGAAAAACAAATGCACAGATTATTTTAAGATGGCATGTTCAAAGTGGAAATATTATTATTCCTGGAAGTAAGAATCCAGAGCATATTAAAGATAATGCTGATATCTTTGATTTTGCATTAACAAATGAAGAAATGCAAAAGATTGCTAAATTAAACAAGAATAAAAGATATTATATTCCAAATCCTGAGTTGCTTGCAAGTTATGCAACAATGGAATTAAAACCAGAACTAGATGTTTAAAAAAGTTATTGAGTATTAAAGTGAATGGGCTTTAATACTTTTTTATAGCCGCATGTTATAATATAAAAAAGGTGTTGGCAATGGATATGGTAGAGAATATTTTTCATAAGAGAAAAATTGTTTATTCAAAATTGATCACTTATGGATTTCTTAAAGAAGGTCATGAATATGTTTTCAAGAAAAAATTATCTCAAAGCGGATTGATAATGTCTGTTGTTATTTTAGATACAGGGCAGATAACGGCACAAGTTATTGATCCATCAACAAATGACCCTATACTTTACATTTAACATATCAGGCAAAAGGAGAATTTGTACATCAGGTGAGAACAGAATATCAGGAAGTTTTAATGGATATTGCTGATCAATGTAGTAAAATGGATGTTTTTCATGCGCCAATCACAAAATCAATTATAGATTATGTCAATCAAAAATATGGAAATGAATTAGAATTTCTTTGGAAAAAGGTTTCAGATAATGCAATATGGCGTAGAAGTGATAATCAAAAATGGTATGCGGCTCTTATGATTGTATCAAAGCGTAAATTAGAAATAGATTCTGATGAGTTAGTAGAGATTATTGATTTAAGAGAAACACCTGAAGTTATAGAGAATTTAATAGATTATCAACATTACTATCCAGGATGGCATATGAATAAAAAGCACTGGTATACAATTCTTTTGGATGGGTCAGTTTATTTCGAAGACATCTGTCATAGAATTGATAGGAGTTATGATTTAACGCAAAAGTCAAAATAAATAATTTTTATAATGCTTTTTCTCTATAATTTTGCTTTCTTTGACACTCCATAGTACAATAAAGATAGAAAATATGTTTTATAAAGTGACGTGATCATATAAAAATATTGAAAAAATCATCATTATTATACTTACTCTATTTGTTGTATGGATAATAGTTGTTCTCCGTCAGCTCTATAATTCAGAATCTTATCATTCTTATTTTTTCAAAGAATGGAATGAATTTATAGGATTTACTTATGATTATAAAGAGCAGAAACCTGTTGGTGTTGTTTACAATGATGATGTGAATTATATTTATTTTCTGAAAGATAGATATTCTCAAGATCATCACAATCAATACATCAAAAAAGTCAAGGAATATCAATGGGATTATCAAGGATATCAGTGTATAGTAGAATTAAATAAAAATACTGTCTTGATCAGATATGGACAAAAAAGTGCCTTTCTATTTATGAAAGTTGATGATTTTTGGATTCGTCAATTTATTGATTTTACAGAGCTATCTGGAAATCTTGATTTTGAAAATTTTCACGACATTCAAACAATTATGACTCCATATATGGAAAGAATGTTAGATATTTATAAAAATCATCACCAACAGATTCAAAATGGTTGTGAAGAATTATTGAAAAGCGATGATAAAGTAAAAGGGGCTGTAACGAAATAACTTTTTAAAGAGTTGATTTTGTTTCAGCTCTTTTCTTTTTCTGTTTTTAGGCAATAAAAAAACATCTTCTCTCTTCTTCTGATCTCAAGATGCAATATTTTTGTTGATTCTTCTTCTGTTTTCCCTATTTTTGGGCGCAATATCCCTATATCGTTCAAAATTTGTTTTTTTCATGTGCATATCTTTTTAATTGAGAAGCAATTTCTCCCTTTCTTCCTTCTCCCTTTTCAAGCGATATTTATGATATTTCCTTAAATTATAGCCTAGACACACAATGAGAAATTCCATTTTTGCATTTTTCAATCCTCTTCTCGTGAATCTTGTGAATTTCATGTCCTGCTTGATGACTCCAAATGCTCCTTCGACCTGTATGCTTCTCTGTCTCTTTAATTCTCTTCCAAATTCCGTTGACAGATTTTCATCTACAACTGCATAGAATTCATCCAGCACGGCATCTCTTGTCAGGACTTTCTGATGCCTCTTGTTTTGACAGCATTCATCCATGAACGGACATCCTTCACAGCTCTTTTCACTTGTCATCTTTTGTTTGATTCGCAGATATTCTCCACGTTCATCATGGACATCCCCTATGTTTCTATCAAATACATGTCCATTTGGACATATCCTGTTTCCTTTTTTATCCTTTTCCCAGTTCAATGAATTGAATTTTTTATTCTTGAATTCCTTTTCGTTCTTTTTGGCATACATTGCATACTTCATGTAGAGATTCATTCCATTTGACAGGCAATGCATATAGTTATCATAGTACCACTTGCGACATATTCAGTTGCACCCATCAGTTCATCATTATTGATAACACGACTGGCAGATGAAGACATATCTGTTCCATCAGTTTCAGGCATTGTAAAATAAGCGATTAAAATCTTTACATCATTTTGGATTGGGTTTGTTTCTGGTGTAGAAGTTGTTTCGTTTTGAGATGTATTCTCTAGCGTTGATGGCTGACTTTGACAAGCTGTTAAACTCAACAGCGAGCCAGCGCATAATAGACTGATCCATAATTTCTTCATATGAAGACCTCCTTAATCTGATATCATGTTGTTTAATCGTGAATCTTTAATTGTGATAATCTGACTTCATTGGCAGAATCTTCAGGATTGTGTGTTGGTTTACCTGTATCTAAAGCACGCATTTTTTCCATTTCTTCGGCATTTAATTCGAAATCAAAAATATCAATATTTCCTTTCATTCTTTCAGGATTTGTAGATTTTGGTAAAGAAATCACACCTTCCTGATAAATCCAACGTAAGATAATCTGACCAGCATTTTTATGATATTTGTCAGCTAATTCACAAATAACAGGATTTTCTAATAATTCTTTATTACCATGTCCTAAAGGATACCATGCTTCTAAAAGAATATGATTTTCATCCATCACTTTTCTAAGTTCTCTTTGTTGAACAAATGGGTTAAATTCTACCTGATTCACTGCAGGCATGACTTTCATACCATCCTTAAATTGATTCCATAAGCTGACAGTGATATTAGAAATACCAATAGATTTTAATTTTCCTTCTTCATAAGCTTCTTCTAAAGCTTTCCATGCTCCTAAATAATCACCATATGGCTGATGTAATAAATAAAGATCAATGTAATCTACACCAAGCAGTCTTAATGAATTTTCAATACCTTTTTTCGCATTTTCATATCCATAATCCTGTAACCATAATTTAGAAGTAATAAAAATATCTTGACGATCAATACCACTGTCTTTGATTGCTTTTCCAACATCGCTTTCATTCATATATCCAGCAGCTGTATCAATATGACGATATCCAGCTTTTAAAGCAGCTAATGTGGCATCGTAAGTTGGTCCATCGTTTGGAATCATAAAAACGCCAAAACCGACGGCAGGAATATGTTGTTTGTTGTTGAGTTCAAATGTTTTCATATGTGTATCTCCTTTGTTGAATTTTCATGAATTTTAAATTTGTTTAAGTTTTTAGCAGTTGAATAACATTGATAATCAATGATTTCACTATGACCAAGATTGAGTTTATTCATTTCTATAAAATCATCCTGATCTAATTGAAAATCCCATATGTCCATATTTTCAATCATGCGTTCTTGATGAATTGTTTTCGGAATCGCAATAATTCCTTGTTGGATTTGCCATCTTAATACAATTTGGGCAACTGTTTTATGATGTTTTTTCGCTATTTTTAATAATATTGGATTTTCAAAAATATGTCTTTGACCTTCATTCAATGGTCCCCAAGCCTGTGTTATACATTGATATTGTTCAAACAGGTAATGAGCTTTTTTTTGTTGAAAGAATGGATGATATTCGATTTGATTAATCATCGGTTTAATAGAACAGTTCATATATAAATCCACAAATCTTTCCAGACTAAAATTACAGACACCCAGTGCTCTGATTTTTCCTTTCATATATAATTCTTCCATGGCTCTATAAGATCCATAGTAATCACCATAAGGTTGATGAATCAGATACAAATCAATATAATCTAAACCTAAATTTTCTAAAGATGTCTGGAAAGCTTTCATTGTCTTTTCATAACCAGCATCTTGAACCCATACCTTGGTTGTGATAAAGAGTTCTTTTCTAGGAATTTGAGATTTTTGTAAAGCTTTACCAATTTCTTTTTCATTTAAATAAGCAGCCGCACTGTCAATAAGACGATAACCACTTTCTAAGGCATGAAGAATACATTTTTCAGTCTGTAAAGGTGGAATCTGAAATGTTCCATAACCTAACATAGGCATCATGACACCATTATTGAGTTTTTGATATTGCATTGACTTCCTCCTTTCACTTGTTATTTTAGAAAAAGAGCTGAAAAAAGTACAATATCAATATTTTATTGTGCTATAATTAAAATGCATAGTGAAGTGGAGGTGTATTCATGATTGAATTTTATCAGTTAGAACAGTTATTAACGATTGCGAAAGTGGGAACAATTTCTAAAGCGGCTGAAGTTTTACTTATATCGCAACCAGCTTTAACACGTTCGATTCAACGTCTGGAAGACGAATTAGGTGTTCAGCTCTTTGACCGTAAGAAAAATAAAGTTGAATTGAATGCAAATGGGAAATTGGCTGTGGAACTTTTTGAGAAACTTTTAAATGATAAAGAAAAGATTGTGAATACTTTGCAGGCTTATAATCGCAGCCAATACGAAGTGAAAATTGGGTCCTGTGCACCAGCACCAATCTGGGGATTACGTCATGTTTTCAAAAAATTATACCCTGAAATGCAAATTCATGATGTTCTTGATTCTCGAGAAGACATTTTACTGCAAGGATTAAAAAACTATGAATTTTCTATTATTGTTTTTCATCATTCTATTGATAATCCTGATTATGAATGTGTGCCATTATTTGAAGAAAATCTCTTTTTATCTGTACCACCAGCACATCCTTTAGCTTTATTTCCAGAAATATCATTTGATGATTTAAATGGTGAAAGTGTTCTGTTGTTGTCAAGAATAGGATTCTGGAATGAAATCTGTCAAAAAGTCATTCCTCAGTCACATTTGTTATTTCAGGAAGATGGGCAGGTTTTCAATGAATTGATTAAGGCATCGGCATTACCTAATTTTAGAAGTGATATTACAATGAAACAGGAAGGAAAATCAGAAAATCGCAAGGCTATTCCTATTAGTGATCCACAGGCACATGTGATGTATTATGGAATTTATAGAAAAACAGATAAAAAAATATTTTCATCACTACTAACAGAAGTTCAAAACTTACATTGGGAAGATGTCAGTCAAGTCACGGAAAGTGTAGATAACAACAAATAAGAAATGAGGAAAAATATGAAATATTTAAAAAAGTCAATCCAGTTTTTATTGTCCATAACATTATTCTTTTGCATGGTAGGATGCCAGCAAGATAATGTGACAGTTCAAAAAGAGTTTGATCAATTTTTAAATCAGGAATTTGTAGAAACGATGGAAAACGATTATGTGACTTTACATACTTATGTGACTCATCCAGAAGATTTTGGAATTGATATGAGTCAGGTAGAAGTTGGACTAGGCATGGGTGCATCTCAAGATGACCAGCAAAAACTCAAACAGGAGTTAAATGATACCTATGAACAATTAATGGAATTTGATTATGATGCTTTAACTGAAGCTCAAAAAGATTCTTATGATATTTATAAAACACAATTATCAATTGATAAAAAATTAAGTGATGAAAAATTTGATTATTATGGTTCTTTATTTGCCAGTATGACCGGTTTACATTATCAATATCCAACTTTATTGACTGATTGGGACATACGAAATGAAGAAGATTTACAAAATATGATTGTCATGGTTAAAGATATTTTACCCTATACGCAAGAAGCTTTAGATTATACAAAAACACAAGCTCAAAAAGGTTTGTTAATGATTGATTTTGATTCAGTTTTAACTTATTGTCAAAGAATTTTAGATCAAAAAGATCATAGTCCTGTTTTACAGGCTGTTTATGAAAATATAGAAAATCTAGATATCACAAAGCAAAAGAAAGAAGATTATAAACAACAAATGGAAGACGCTTTTCAAACATCTTTCTTTCCAGCTTATCAAGAAATCATAACTACTTTATCTCATCTTAAAGATGGTACCAATAATGAGCAGGGACTCGCTCATTTCAAAGATGGTAAAGAATACTATGCTTTATTATTACAACAAAGCAGTGGAACTGATCAAACAGTAGAAGAAGTCAAAAATATGATGGAAGATGCTTTTCATCAGCATATGCAACGTCTGGTTGTATTAGCTATTCAAAATCCTGAGCTTTATGAAGATTATACAAATGGGAATTTCCCTCAAACAAATTTCCAGAGTTACGATGAAATTTTGAAGTTTATCAAACAGAATTTATCGCAAGATTTTCCTGAAGTTGATCAACTGTCATATCAAATTCAAGATGTCAATGAAAATTTAGCTTCTGATTCAGGGGTAACAGCTTATTTTAATATTCCTACATTAGATGGAACACAAGTGAAACAGTTGCGAGTCAATCCTAAAACAAATGATGTCAAGACGATATCTACTTATGCAACAGTGGCACATGAAGGGCTAACAGGACACATGTATCAATATGCGTATATGTATGAAAATCAGACAAACAATTTTAGAAAAGCCATTGCCAGCTGTCAGGCTTATAGTGAAGGCTATGCGACATATGCACAATATGAATGTTTAAAATATTTAGAAGATGAGATTGATGAAGATGTTTTGCAGTTATATAAAGAAGCAGAATTGTTGAATAATAGTTTAACGATTTTGATAGATATTGGTATTCATTATGAAGGATGGAGTCAAAGTGATGTTCTTGATTTTTTAGAAGACAATGGAATGGTTTTAGATGAAGAGTCTTTGTCAGCATTATATAAACAGCTTCAAGCTAATCCAGCAGCATTTGTTCCTTATTATGTTGGGTATGAAAAAATAGCACAAATGAAAGAAGAAGCTCAAGAAACATTAGGGGATAATTTTGATCATAAGTCATTTCATGAAGCATTATTAGAAACGGGAACAGCGCCATTTGATGTCGTTGAGCGTCATATTGATCGCTATGTGGAGAATAGCCAATGATGGACTATCTTATATCACCAGATTTGAGTTTAAAAGAGAATGTTTGTCAGTTTTTTGATACATATCAATGTATTCATACGAAAGAACATAGCTTGAAAGTTGCAAATGAGAGTCTGAACCTTGCTCATAGATTTGGAGTTGATCCTCAAAAATGTTATCAGGCAGCTTTATTACACGACATCAGTGCTGTGATTTCTCACAATCAAATGATGGAAATAGCGTTACAAAATGCCTGGACAATAGATCCATCCGAAGAAAAGTATCCATTCCTACTGCATCAAAGAGTTTCCGCATTATTTGCACAAAACATCTTTCAAATTGAAGATAAAGACGTTTTATCAGCTATCACATGTCATACAACACTGAAAGCACACCCTAGTCAAATAGATCTCGTTGTTTTTCTGGCTGATAAAATACAATGGGATCAACCAGGACTTCCTCCTTATTTAGAGGTTATTGAAGAAGGAATGAAGATATCACCAGCATATAGTGCTTATTTATTTTTAAAAGAACAGTTACAACATAAACGTATTTTATATCCACATCAGTGGTTAAAAGAAGCTTATGAAGATTTATCGAAGAGAGGCAAAAAGATATGAAAAAGTATAAAGCAGTTATTTATGATATTGATGGAACAGTTTTAAATACATTAAATATGAATATGTATCCATTAATGAGAATTATTAAAGAAGAATTAAATGAAGATTGGAGTTTTGAAGACGTTTTAAAATTTGCGGCTTATCCTGGTATGAAAGTGATGGAAGAATTAAATATAAAAGATAAAGAAAAAACATATGCCAGATGGGTTCAATATGTCAATGAATATGAAGAAGGGGCAACACTTTATGAAGGATTTGAAGAGGTTTTTGTAAAACTAGAAGAAGCAGGGATTATTCAAGCTGTTGTATCTGCCAAAACAAAGGCTCAATATCAAATTGATATGGTTGAAAAAGGGTTGGATAAATATATGAAAGCTACAATATTAGCAGAAGATACTGATAAACATAAACCAGATCCAACACCATTACTAGAATGTTTAAAAAGATTACAGCTTCAACCTGATGAAGTGATTTATATTGGTGATGCTCGTTCAGATGAATTGGCTTCTCAAAATGCTCATATAGATTTTGGATATGCCAAATGGGGTAATGTCGCTAAAGAAGAAATGAAAAATGCAACAATTGTTTTAGAAAAACCATTAGATTTATTACAGCTTATATAAATGCAAAATCAAAATAACTTTGCATTAGGAAATGTATCTCAGCATATTTTACATATTGCTGGACCAATGATTGTTGCACAGTTTATCAATATTTTATATAACGTTGTTGATCGTATTTATATTGGAAGATTACCTGATGTAGCTACTCTTGCGATGAGTGGCTTAGGTTTATGTTTGCCTTTAATTTCTATTGTCATTGCTTTTGCGAATTTATTTGGTATGGGTGGTTCACCACTTTGTTCTATAGCGAGAGGAAGTGGAGATCATGATTTGGCAGAAGAAATTATGGGAAATTCGTTTTCTTTACTGATTCTTTTTTCAGTTTTGATTATGATTGTTGGACTATTGTTTAAAGAACCATTATTATGGGCTTTTGGAGCCAGTCAGAATACCATTGCATATGCAAATGATTATATGAGTATTTATTTATTGGGAACGCCATTTGTTTTGATTGGTTTAGGCATGAATAGTTTTATTAATAGTCAAGGTTTTGCGAAAATAGGCATGATGACAGTTTTATTAGGTGCTGTAACAAATATTATTTTGGATCCTATCTTTATTTTTGTTTTAGCAATGGGAGTCAAAGGTGCAGCGCTTGCGACTGTAATATCACAGTTTGTGTCTGCCTTATGGACATTCCAATTTTTAACAGGTCAAAAAACGATATTGAAATTAAAAAAAGAAAGACTGAAATTAAAAATAAAACATGTGAAAAAAATATTTGCTTTAGGGATGGCTGGATTTATGATGGGATTGACAAATTCTGTTGTCACAATTGTTTGTAATGCCACACTTCAGACATATGGTGGAGATTTCTATATTGCGATTATGACAATTATTAATTCTATTAGAGAGGTTGTATCTTTACCAGGACAAGGCTTAGCTAACGCTTCACAGCCAGTGCTTGGCTATAATTATGGAGCTAAACAATATCAAAGAGTTTTAAAAGCTATTCGTTTTACAACAATCACTTGCTTCTTAACGAGTTTTCTTTTATGGCTCAGTATTACTTTGTTTCCTCAATTTTATATTCAGATCTTTAGTCATAATCCAGAAATCATAACACATGGAACGCAAGCTATTCATTTATACTTTTTTGGCTTTTTTATGATGGCTTTTCAAATGACAGGGCAAGCTGTGGCGGTAGGATTAGGAAAGTCTAAACAGGCGGTTTTCTTTTCACTTTTTAGAAAAGTGATGATCGTTGTTCCATTGACTTTGATTTTACCTATATATATGGGTATTGATGGTGTTTTTATTGCTGAAGCTATCAGTAACTTTATTGGTGGAGGCGCATGTTATTTAACAATGATGTTGACAATTGGAAAAGATTTAAAGAAAAAACGCTTATCTGTCGCTAAAGGTTAATATAAGGAGAAAGACTCTAAGCATAAAGACATTTCTTTTTTCATATAAATAAACGGGTGATGATTCATATGAAAAAAATGATGTCTTTTATTATTCTTTTTGCTTTATGTACATGTTTATATAAACCAGTTATTCATGTTTCATCATCACAATTGTTAAATCAAAGAGTGATAGTTTTGGACCCTGGTCACGGGGGTTTAGACAATGGAGCGAGTATTGCTGGAGTCGATGAAGATGAATTAAATTTGGAAATCAGTTTTGCATTGAAAGAAGAATTGGAATCACGTGGAGCAACGGTTTATATGACAAGAACAGATGATCAGGATATGACAAGAAGAAATTATAACTATTCTAAACAGGATGATATGTATTTAAGAGCGTTAAAGATTGATGAATATCAGCCAGATTTATTTTTAAGTATTCATTTGAATTCTTCAAATTCTAGTGCCTGGGGATCACAAGTTTTTTATTATAAAAAAAGTGAGGATGGGAAAAGATTAGCTGATAGTATTCATAATCAAATGAAAACTTTAACGGGAACAAGGAAAAATATTTCATCAAGCAGTTTTTATATATTGCGTGCAACACAATCGCTGGGAGTATTGATTGAATGTGGCTTTTTATCTAATGCTAATGAAAGAGGACAGTTAAAAAGTCGCAGTTATCATAAAAAGCTGGCAACAGTGATTAGTGATGGAATACAGGATTACTTTCAGGCTTTATCTGCTCCATTATAAAAATATATCTTAAAAAATAAAAAAAGTATTGACGAAAAAAGAAGCCTATGCTAATATATTAGGGCAGTCGTTAATGGGCCTGTAGCTCAGCTGGTTAGAGCGCACCCCTGATAAGGGTGAGGTCGATGGTTCAAGTCCATTCAGGCCCACCATTAATAACTGTTATATATATATACATGGGCCTGTAGCTCAGCTGGTTAGAGCGCACCCCTGATAAGGGTGAGGTCGATGGTTCAAGTCCATTCAGGCCCACCATGTATAATTGAATAATGGGGTTTTAGCTCAGCTGGGAGAGCGCCTGCTTTGCACGCAGGAGGTCAGCGGTTCGATCCCGCTAAGCTCCACCATTATGTATGTAACCTATATGTCAATATAGGTTTTTTTGTTATTTGATAGAAATTGGTCTATAATGGTAATGAGGTGATTTTGATATGTGTACAGCATTTCAATTAAATGGGTATTTTGGTAGAAATTTAGATCTGGAAACAACATTTGGTGAACAAGTTGTATTGACACCAAGACATTATTCTTTTCCATTAAAAAATGGAACATTGTTTAAAAATCAATATGCAATGATTGGTATGGCAACGGTTATGGAAAACTATCCATTATATGCTGAAGCTATGAATGAAAAGGGATTATGCATGGCTGGCTTATATTTTCCAGGGAATGCTCGTTATTTTCCTGAACAGGCCAACAAAACCAATATAACGCCTTATGAATTGATTCCCTATATCTTAGGGCAATATCAAAGCGTACAAGAGGTCAAAAAGGTCATTGATCATTTTCATCTTTTAGATATTCCTTTCCATGAAAAATTGCCTTTAGCACCTTTACATTGGATCATTGCCGATCAAAAAGAGAGTCTGATTCTGGAATCAACAGAATCAGGATTGCAGGTTTATCAAGATGCTTTTCATATTTTAACCAACAATCCACCTTATCCGTATCATCAATGGAACGTCCATAATTATATGCATTTAACATCTTCTTATCCTCAAGATCATTTAACGGATCAATCATTGAAGCCTTATGGAAACGGATTTGGGACAATCGGTATTCCTGGTGATTTTTCACCTGCTTCACGTTTTGTGAAAACATTGTGGTTAAAGGAAAATGCAACAATGAGTGAAAGAGAAGAAGAGAATATCAGTCAGATTTTTCATATTTTAGATGCTGTCGCAATGGTCAAAGGTTCAGTAAAAACAATGCAAAATCAAGAAGATTATACGGTTTATTCTTGTTGTATGAGTATGAATGAAGGGGCTTATTATTACAAGACATATGAAAATAATCAAATTCATTGTATTCAAATGAAAAATAAAGTTTCTGCTTCACAATTATCTATCTATCCATTAAATAGACAACAAAATATTCAATATCAATAAAACTGCTTAGGCAGTTTTTTTGTTTATTATCGTTCATAAAAATATTAAAAATAAAACATTTTATATAGAAAAAGTAGGTTATACTTTGTTTAGAAAATGGAAGGGATTTAGCGCTACGAATTTCATAATAGGAGGAGGAAAAATATGGATTTTTTTAATAAGCTACAGACTGGCTTAGAAAAAGTTGTTGGTCCATTTGCAACAATGGTCGCCAATAGTAAATACATTAAAGCATTAACAGAAGGTTTTATGTATACAATGCCAATTACATTAGGGGTAGCAGTTATTGCCGTTTTGTCTAATTTGCCTATTGATCCATGGGTTGATTTTTTAAACAGTACAGGATTATATACAGTAGGGCAAGAGGTTGTATCTTTAACATTATCTTTACTTGCTATTTATGTTGTAGGAGCAATTGGATATTGTTTTACTAGAAATGAAGGTGAGCAAGGAATTATTGGAGCTGTCATGTCTACAGCAGCGTTTATTATTTTAATGCCAATTCAAACCTTTACTAATGAAGCAGGAAGTTCAGTTTCAGCTTTAGCTACCAATTATATGGGGAGTGACGGAATTTTCTTGGCATTAATTTTAGGTTTATTAATTCCAAGATTATACTGTTTTTTAATGAGTAAAAACTTGAAATTGAAATTACCAGATTCAGTACCACCAATGGTAAGTATGTCATTAGCACCTACATTTGTGGCCATGATTATCTTTACATTAGTTTTTGCCTTAAAATGGGCATGTACATTTACACCATATGGAAATGTATTCAATGTTGTTTCAACACTTATTGGTCAGCCAATTTCATATTTTGGAGCTTCACCAATATCATTAATTATTGTCTTTTCATTAATGAATTTAATCTGGTTCTTTGGTATTCATCCAAATGCTATTTTAATGCCATATATGCCTGTTTTAATGATGGCTTCTATGGCTAACACTGAAGCTTTTCTAGCCGGGGAAACAATGCCTTATCTTATTTTTGGAATTTTAGGGGCTTGTGTTCAAATTGGTGGTGCAGGAAATACATTAGGATTATGTATTGCAACCCTATTTGCAAAATCTGAAAAGTATAAAGCAATGCGTAAACTTGTTATCCCAGCTAATATTTTCAATATTAATGAACCAATCATTTTTGGTTTCCCAATTATGTTAAATCCTTTATATGTGATTCCAATGGTCTTTTCACCTGCAGCTTCAGGATTAGTTGCTTGGGCTTTAATTGGTATTTTACCAATATCTTTTAATCCGACAATTTCTATGCCTTGGGTAACACCTGGATTCATTACTGTGTTCTTCCAAGGTGGAGTCTTCATGTTGTTATTATGGTTAATAAGCTTGGCTATTCATTTTATCATGTATTTACCATTCTTCTTAATTGATGATAACAATGCTTTAAAACAAGAACAAGAATTAAAAGCAAAATAGAAGTTTGTTTAGACAAACTTATTTTTGGAAAGGAGAAAACATTATGGCAAAAATACAATGTAATGTCATTTCATATACATTAATGAGAACTGTTGATATTGATGTCATTTTACCAACAGTGACGATTCCTGAAAGTATGATTAATAAAGGAAAAATTCATCATGATTATCATAAGAAATTTCCTGTACTCTATCTTTTGCATGGATATGGAAATAATCATGCACAATGGTGTGGTTATACAAATGTTGAATTATATGCTGAAGAAAGACAGATTGCTGTTGTTATGATTTCAGGTGAAAATAAAAAATATATTGATCAAGATGAGGATTTATTTGCAGATTTTATAGAAAATGAATTACCAGAATTTATTACTCAGGTTTTCCCTGTTTCTACAAGAAAAGAAGATACTTATATTGCAGGACTTTCTATGGGTGGATTTGGTGCTCTTTATCATGGATTGAGTCATCCTGAAAGATATAGTGCAATTGGTGCATTTTCACCAGGTATTGAAATGCAGGGAAATCCAATTGATCTTTATGAAGTTTTAGATCAATGTCAACAAGAGATTCCTATTTATATGGCTTGTGGTGATAAGGATTTTCTTTATGATACGAATGTTCAATTCGTTAAAAGTTTAAAAGAAAAAAAGATGCCATTAACATGGTTGAGTGTACCAGGCTATGAACATGAATGGCGTTTCTGGGACAGGTGTATTGAAGAATTTTTAGATTGGATTCAGCGAAGTGATGCTTATGCAAATGCAAAAAGAAAAATTTAAGGAGGTAAAATATGGGATTTCCTAAAGACTTTTTATGGGGTGGTGCTACAGCAGCCAATCAATACGAAGGTGGTTATTTGAGTGGTGGTAAAGGCTTGGCGACTGCTGATACCATTACAAATGGTGATCAAAAACATCCTCGACGTATTATAATTGAACTTGAGGATGGAACAAAAAAAGAAATTAATCGTTTTGAAGATGTGCCAAAAGATGCAAAAGCTATTGTTGACGAAGATGTTTATTATCCAAGTCATGTAGCAACTGATTTTTATCATCACTATAAAGAAGATATTGCTTTAATGGGTGAAATGGGATATAAAACGTTTAGAATGTCTATTAACTGGTCACGTATTTTTCCTCATGGTGATGATGATCAACCTAATGAAGAAGGTTTAAAATTCTATGATGATGTTTTTGATGAATGCCATAAATATGGAATTGAACCACTTGTGACAATCAATCATTTTGATTTACCACTTCATTTAGCTCATCAATATGAAGGCTGGTTAGATCGTAGAACAATAGATTTCTTTATGAACTACTGTCGTACTATTTTTACGCGTTATCAAAATAAAGTTAAATACTGGTTAACTTTTAATGAAATTAATTTTTTAAGAGATTATTCTACTTTAGGTATTACAGAAGCATCCAATCCTCAAAAACAGCAACAGGCCATTTATCATTTGTTACTTGCTAGTGCAAAAGCAGTTTATTTAGGACATCAAATTAATCCGGATTTTCAGATTGGTTTAATGATTGCTAATATTTTATTCTATCCGGAAACATGTTGCCCAGATGATGCTATTGCTGAAATGGAAATGGCGAGAGATTTTAAAGATTTCTACTATGATGTTCAATGCCGTGGTTATTATCCAGCCTATAAATTAAAGGAATTAGAAAGACAGAATATCATTTTACAAAAAGAAGATGGTGATGAACAAATTCTTCTTTTAGGGACAGTAGATTTTATATCATTTAGTTATTATAATTCGTCTGTTATTTCAACACGTGGAAATAATGAAAAATCAGGTGGTAATCAGTTAGGTGGCGTTAAAAACCCATATCTTGAAGAAAGTGAATGGGGATGGCCTATCGATCCACAAGGTTTAAGACTTGTTTTAAATCGTTTATACGATAAATATCAACTTCCACTTATGATTGTTGAAAATGGTTTAGGAGCTTTAGATACAATTGAAGAAGATGGTAGTATTCAAGATGATTACCGCATTGATTATTTAAGAAAACATATTCAACAAATTCAAAAAGCTATTGATTATGATGGTGTAGATGTTATAGGTTATACACCTTGGGGTTGTATTGATCTTGTTTCTGCGGGAACAGGAGAAATGAAAAAACGTTATGGCTTTGTCTATGTTGATATGGATGATTTTGGAGAAGGTACACTTCAAAGAACACGTAAGAAATCTTTTGAGTGGTATAAAAAAGTCATTCGTACAAATGGAAAAGATCTTGATTGATGTGATGTAGAAAAATATGTTAGAATGTTGCTGGTGATAGAAATGAGATTGATTTTCGATGAAGAATATGAAGATGTTGATAGTAGTATTAGAAATTATGATGATAATAAATATTGTTTGTTTATAGATTCAGCAGGAAGTAATGAAGCACCTTCCACTATAGAAGTTCATTGGCATGAATGGCTGGAAATTGTTCACATTATTGATGGACATATGACAACTATTACACCATCTGGTTCATTTGAGGTTGGACCAGGTGATGTGATTGTCATTGGTATGCAGTCACTTCATAAAATGATTGGAAATGCAGGTCATTTTCGTTTCCAATGTTTGCATATTAATAATGGTTTTATTATACAGCACATGCCTTCTACAATATTACTTGATAAAGTATTTATGATTAAAGATTATAATGGTTTTATAGACTTGTTTTCACAAGTTATTGCTAAAATGAATCACGATGATATTATCTCCCAATTAGAATATAAGGCATCCCTTCTTTCCTTGTTGGCTCATTGTCTTCAGGAAAGTCATTATGATCCTACATCCTATCATCATGAAAATAATGATACTTTTTCAAGAATTCTTTTCTTTGTCAGTACTCATTATCGTGAAGATATATCTTTACAGTATTTATCGAATCATTTTGGTTATACAACTCAGCATATTTCATTGATGTTTAAGCGTTATTTAAATACAAACTATTATACCTATTTAACAAAGCTTCGTTTAGATAGAGCAAAGTTTTTATTAATGACATCGTCGAAACGTATTATTGATATAGCTTTTGAATGTGGTTTTTCTAGTGAACATGCTTTGATTAATCATTTTAAAAAATGGTATGCAATGACGCCCTCACAATATCGTAAACAGCAACATTCATAAAAAGCAAGGACTTTTCTTTAGAAAAAGTCCTTATTTTATAAGGAGGACAAGATGGAAAAGAAAGTACTCGTGATTGATGTGGGTGGAACTTTTATCAAATATGGTTTGATTGATGAAGAATGTCATTTAACAAAGACGTCTAAAATCAAAACACCTTATGAATCTCAAGAACATTTTTTAAAGACATTACAAAATATTTATTTATCATATAGAAATGAGAATATCCAGGGAATTGCGATGAGTGTACCTGGAAAAATAGATATTGAAAAAGGTGTGATGTTAACAAGTGGAGCACTTGTTTATTTGGAAGGTTTAGAACTTGCTGAAAAACTTTCAGCATTATGTAATCATTTACCTGTATCGGTTGAAAATGATGGCAAAGCAGCGGCTTTATGTGAATCATGGGTAGGACAGGCAAAAGATTGTCAAAGTTGTGTCGTTTTAATTTTTGGCTCAGGAGTTGGTGGTGGTATCGTTATGAACCATCAGGTTTTACGTGGATTGGATTTAATTGCCGGTGAATTTAGTCCTATTTTTGTTGATTTGCACCAAGGACAATATGAGAGTTTTGCTGGAACATATTCAACTTTAGCTATTGTCAAAAAAGTTCAAGATATCAAACAAGATGAAAACATTGATGGAGAAGCAATGATGCAGCTTTATCGTCAGCAGGATGAAGAAGTTGTTGCTGTATTAGAGGATTGGTTTGATGCTATAGCAAAATTTTGTTATAACATTGATAATATCATCAATCCTGAATGTATTTGTATTGGAGGAGGAATCAGCCAAGACCCACTGTTTGTAGAAAAAATTCAGGAAAAGATTGACAAAATCTTTACAAAGGCTTATCTGTTTAGAAAGCCTCAAGTGAAAACTTGTCAATATCATAATGATTCTAATTTGATTGGTGCTTACTATACATATTGTCAACTTTATAATAAAGGTGGTGTGAAATAATGAAATTAATTTTACGTGCAGATGATTTAGGTATAAGCGAAGGTGTAAACTACGGCATCTTAAAATCTATACAAGATGGTGTAATCAGTTGTGTGGGACTTATGCCTAATATGGAAAGTGCAAAGCATGGCTATCAATTAATTAAAGATTTAGATATTTGTTTAGGACAACATACAAATATATGTTTAGAAAAACCGGTTTGTTCGCCTGAACTTATTCCTTCTTTGGTTAATGAAAATGGCGAATTTTATTCAAGTCATGATATTAACCATCGTCAAGAAGATACAATCAATATTTTAGAGTGTGAATTGGAAATTGAAGCACAATTACAAAGATTTATTGAAATCACAGGTCAAAAACCAGAGTATTTTGAGGGACATGCTGTTTTTTCTAAAAACTATTTACAGGCTTTAGAAAATGTTGCGAAAAGACATCATCTTTTTTATGATAATCCTATGGATGAAAACTGGCAAAAAGAGCATCATATTTATTCTTTAGATTTCTTTTCGTTTGATGAAAAAGGTCTTTATGACCCATACATATATTTTGAAAGTCAACTAGCGAATATTCAAAAAAATGAATGTAGTATTGTTGTGTTTCATCCTGGTTTTTTAGATCAATATATTTTAGAACATTCTTCTTATACTTTGATTCGACCTATGGAATGTGAATTTTTATGTAGCCAATGGCTAAAAGATTGGTTGGGAAAATATCATATTCAGGTTGTTGATTTTCGTGATTATCAAAAGGAGTAAGACTCCTTTTTTTTCTTGCTTAATCATAAAAACAAAGTATAATATTTCTAGATAAGGAGTTTATTATGGAAAAATATATTAGTGCTTATATTGTAACTTTTTATATATATGGTTTTGTAGGATGGATCTGGGAATCTTTGATATGTCCAATTATGACGCGTCATAGAATTAAAAATAGTGGCTTTTTAAATGGACCTATTGTTCCAATATATGGTTTTGGAGCCATCACTGTCTCTCTTTTATTTTCTGCTAATGAAAGTTATTTATCTGTTTTTATTGAAGGAGCATTTGTGGCCTGTGTGATTGAATATATAACATCGTGGGCTATGGAGAAACTTTATCATAGAAGATGGTGGGATTATTCTGATAAGGCTTTTCATGTTAATGGAAGAGTTTGTTTAGAAGGTTTTTTGGTTTTTGGTGTTTTTAGTGTTGTTGCAGTGAAATTTGTTCAACCATATTTGTTAGAAAAAATCATGCAACATGGCTTAATTACATTGGTTGTGATAGCAACAATGTTAACGACAATATTTATCATTGATCTTATTTTTACAGTCGTATCATTAACACATTTGGATGAACGTTTAGATGAATTTATGAAGGATATAGAATCTTCAATGCAAAAATTGATTGATGATGTTGAACAAAGTAAACACAGTTTTAATGAATTAATGGATTTATGGAAAGAAAATGATATCTCAAGTTATCGTCAATGGATACATGATAAATCTATGAGTGAGCGTCGTATTATGAAAGCTTTCCCTGCATTAATGAATCATCAAAGAAAAGAGGAAAAACAGGATGGCAAGAAATAGACATGAAAATTATATTGTAAGAACATTGAATGGATTGGCATATGGCTATTTTGTGAGTGTGGTCTTTGGTATCATCTTGAAACAGATTGGGACGGCTGTTCATATCAATATGCTTTATCAATGGGGAATCATGCTTGGTTATTTAATGGGACCTGCCATTAGTATTGCAATGGGCTTATGTATTGATGCTAGAGGGATGAATTTGTTGACGGCATTGCTGGCTGGAACGATCGGTGCCGGAACAATTGTTGTAGATGGCGGTCAGATATCGCTTGTAACAGGGAATCCATTGTTGGCTTATATAGCTGTCATTTTAGCAATTGAAGTAGGGCGCTTGGTACAGGGAAAAACACCTTTTGATATTTGGCTGGTACCAGTTATGTCAATTGGCTGTGCTGGTTTGGTTGTCTGGCTTATAGGACCATTTATGCATCAAATTTCTTTCTGGCTCAATAGTGTAATGAAACAATGTGCGACTATGCCTTCTGTTTTAATGGGGATGCTGGTTGCTTTATTAGCTAGTGTCATCACAACATCACCACTTTCATCTTTACTTTTAACAAGTATAATGGTTGATTTTAATGGTGTTGTTTTAGGAGCTGTACTGGCTGGAGTATGTAGTCAAATGATTGGATTTGCTGTGATGTCAATGAATGATAATCGTTTTGGTGAAGTTTTGGCTATTGGTTTAGGGACAAGTCTTTTACAGTTTAAAAATATTGTCAAACGACCTGTTATATGGATACCACCATTACTTGCCAGTATGTTAAGTGGAATGATTTCAGTGCTTTTTTCTTTACGTTGCAGTGTGCAAGGTTCAGCTATGGGATTAACAGGATTATTAGGATTAACGGATTCATTTTCAATCATGGCAACAACTTATTGGATACCACTGTTTTTGATAGATGTTGTTTTGCCAATGGTTGTTTGTTATAGTATGTATAAAGCATTTAGAAAATTAAATTACATAAAAAATGGGGATTTACAAATATCTCAAATTTAAAGATAGATATCAAATGAGGAATGGTGAGGAAAATGAAATTAAATGAATTACTAGATGAAATGAATTATCAGTTCATTCAAGGACATTTAGATGAAGAAGTTTCACAAATAGATTATGATTCCAGAACAGTTCAATCAGGCAGTCTATTTGTATGTATTCCTGGCGCAAAGGTTGATGGACACTCTTTTATTGATCAGGTTATTCAAAAAGGAGCAAAAGTTATTGTGATTGAACATCCAGTGGAATATCAGGAAGGAATCACTTATTTATTAGTTGATAATGCAAGAAAGGCTTTAGCGTTACTTTCTTGTGCTTTCTTTCATCATCCAAGTCGTCAAATGAAAGTCATCGGGATTACTGGAACCAAAGGGAAAACAACAACATCTTATATGGTGGCTTCTATTTTAGAAAAAGCTCATAAAAAAGTCGGCATCATTGGAACAATTGGTTCTATTGTAAATGGTGAATTTAGGAAAACAAAGAATACCACACCTGAATCTTTTGAACTGCAAAAATTAATGCATGAAATGGTGGAAGCTGGTTGTGAATATTGTGTTATGGAAGTTTCATCACAGGGACTCATGTTAGACCGTGTAACAGGTATTGATTTTGATATAGGTGTTTTTACGAATTTATCACCTGATCATATTGGTGAAAATGAACATCGCTCTTTTGAACATTATATGTCATGTAAAAAACAATTGTTTCAAATGTGTCGCATTGGTTTATTCAACAAGGATGATGAACATTATTTAGATATGATAGATCATGCTCACTGTCAGATTCAAACTTATTCTATAGATCAGGAAAGTGATTTACAGGCATGTCATATCAATCTTTATCGTCAAGATAATATATTAGGTGTGACATTTGATACAAATGGTGTCATTTCAGCATCATTTCAAACGAATACACCTGGAAAGTTTAGTGTCTATAATTCATTAGTGGCGATTATGATATGTCATCTTTTAGATATAGATGTTCCTTATATCCAAGAAGCTTTAAAACAAGTCAGTGTAAAAGGACGTGTAGAAATGGTACCAGTTCCTCGTCCATATACAGTTTTTATTGATTATGCACATAATGCGTTATCTTTTGATAGTATCTTATCGACTATGAGTGAATATCATCCTCATCGTATTTATTGTGTCTATGGATTAGGTGGACATAGAGATGTGCATAGACGTTATGGAGCTGGAGAAATTGTCGCAAAATATCATGCTTTCTCTATTTTAACAGCAGATAATCCACGTGGCGAATCAGTACAAAAAATCTGTCAGGATATTATTGAGGGGATCAATAAAGAAAATGGGGAATATATTGTTATAGAAGATCGTCAACAAGCCATTCATTATGCTCTTGAGCATGCTGAAGCTCATGATATTATTTTATGTCTAGGAAAAGGACATGAAGATTATCAGATTTTAGATGAAGAACCATTACCTTTTAGTGAAAGACAAATCATTGAAGAATATTTTCAACATGAGGACTAAAAAAGACTTTTCATTCATATAGTATCTTGGTGATACATATGAAAAAAGTCTTTTTTTATACTTTTGTATTTTGTTTGATTGTCTTAATTGTTTATCTGTTTTTACAGCCACGTATAACTTTTGTGGATAAAGAAATTCATTTAGCACTATATCAGGAAGTTGAACCGCTACAATATATTGAAAAACTTTCACATATCGAAGAAGATGAAATCAAGATTGATAATCAAGTTGATAATAGTCAACTTGGTCAATATAAAATAGTCTATTCTTATCATCAAAAAGTTTTTACTTTAATTGTTTATGTTGATGATATGTTACCTCCACAATTTGAAACACAAAATAAGACAATTTTGAAAGATGAAACAATATCTGCAAAAGAATTGGTTAAAAACATTCGTGATGATTCTAAAACAGAAGTTTATTTTCAACAAAATTATACTTTTCATGAAGTGAAAACTTATAAAGTTGTAGTTGTTGTGGAAGATAGTTATGGAAATAAATCAGAGAAAAGTGCTTATGTACAAGTTCAGGCAAAAGATGAACAGCCACCAGTAGTGAGTGGTTTGACACCCATTACATTATTGATTGGAGATGAAATTGATTTAAAAAAAGATGTCATTGTTAAAGATGATCATGATGATTCACCAGTATTAACCATTGATGATTCTAAACTGAATATTCGTAAAATTGGAGAATATGAAGTTTATTATCATGTTAAGGATCAATCGGGTAATGAGGATACATTTATAAGAAAGATTGAAGTTTTAAGTCAATATGATAATCGTGAAGCTTTAAGTGATGGAAAGAAAACATGTTATTTAACCTTTGATGATGGTCCATCATCAAACACCAAAGAAATTCTAGAAATTCTAGATCAATATCATATTAAAGCAACTTTTTTTGTGACAGGAACCTCCCCTAAAGATTTTCATTATATTAAAGAAGCATATCAAAAAGGGCATACAATAGGATTGCACACATATAGTCATGATTATGAATATATTTATAGTTCTTTAAAAAATTATATAAGTGATTTAAATAAAATTAAGGATGTTGTTTATCAACAAATTGGGAAGAATGTGAATTTTATACGTTTTCCAGGTGGTTCCAGTAATCTTGTTTCTAAGAAATATAATGATGGTATCATGACACGTTTAACAAAAAAGGTTATTGATTTAGGATATCAATATTATGATTGGACTTCTATTAATGGTGATGGAGAAGGGATTAAAACGGTAGACGGTCTTAAAAAGAAAGCTATTGAAGAAATTGGGAATCGAGAAGATATTATGTTTTTGATGCATGATAGTGGAACACAAGAAAATACTGTCAAGGCACTGCCAGATATTTTAGATTATCTCATTGAGCAGGGATATGTTTTTCAGGTATTGGATGAAACTTCTCCAACGTTTCATCATCATGTTCAAAATTAAGAGATTTGTTTTCATTTCATATCAAAGAGTTTATATTAAAAATAAATAAAATCGAGATAAAAACATCTCTTTGTTGTATAATAGACAAGAGGTGTTTTTATGCTTTTAAATGAACAACAATATCAACATGCATTCAATTTACTGTGTCATACAGAACAGAAAAGTTTATTTTTATTAGAATTTGAACAATGGTTTGAGCAGGTTTTTCAATTAAAACTTTATGATTTTATTTATGATCAGACACATGATAATCAATCCAGATTGAAACTCATATTATGGAATCATGATGATCAACAAAAAATGAAGAATGGTATAAATTTTGATGAAGCAAAGCAACAGAAAATTCGTGAACAATTCTTATTACTTTGTCAAAAACATCATATATCTACAAAGTGTTCTTCGATTATCAGTTATGATACATTGGAAGATGAAATAAGAAAAAGAATTTTAAACCAGGTACAAAAAGAAATACAAAATATTCATAGACCTTATATATGGAAAATCAAAATTATTTTTGATCAAGTTCATGTTTTCTATAAAACAGATGAGCAATGTGAAGCTTGCCAGCAAACTGGTATATCTCAAGAAATCAATCAAAAAATCTTAGACATAGTCAAGCCATTGGATTCATTTTATGTTTTTCATGACAATTTTTCGTGTGTTTTTACTAGTCAACAGACATTAAATGAAAAGTATGATGGGAAAATGTTTAATTATACAAGATAGTTTTATTAAAAATTCAAGTTATTTTTCATTGAATTTCAAGTAAATTGATGAAAAAATAAAAGTAAAATAAAGGAGGATGAACGATGTTAAGAAAAGATTTTTTATGGGGTGGGGCAGTCACTGCTCATCAAAGTGAAGGAGCTTATCAGGAAGGAGGAAAAGTTCCAGCTGTCTGTGATTTAACTGTAACAGGTGATTTCTCAGATTTTAAAGATGGTATTGATAGTTATCATAGATATAAAGAAGATTTTGATTTATTTCAGGAAATGGGATTTAATGCTTATCGTTTTTCTATAGACTGGTCTAGATTGATGAGTGATGAAAATACTTATAATGAAGCAGGTTTCCAATTTTATGATGAATTTATTGATGCTTTAAAAGAAAGAGGAATGGAACCTATTCCAACTTTATATCATTTTGAAATGCCAGTTTATTTACAAGAAAAATATAATGGTTTTGCGAATAGAAAAGTTGTTGATATTTTTGTAGAATTATGCAAAAAAATTGTAGATCGATATAATGATAAGGTTAATTATTGGATTATTTTTAATGAACAAAATGGAATACTGCAAAAAGGTCCTAAAATGTTTTTTGGTGGAGTATGTCCTGAGGGGATGAATCCACAGACATTTGATAATCAAATTATGCATAATACTTTGATTGCACATAGTTTAGTCAATGATTATATTCATCAAAAAGGTGGGAAAGTCATGGGAATGGCAACTGTTGTTCAAAGTTATCCTGAAACTTGTCATCCTTTAGATACACTTGAAAGTATGAAAGCACAAAGTGAAGCTTATGTTTTCTTGGATGTATTTGCAAGAGGACATTATAATTCTTATTACTATGCAAATATGAAAAATGAAGGAACAATGCCTGAAATTCTTGATGGAGATTTAGATATTTTAAAATTAGGAAAAACTGATTATTTATCTATCAGTTACTATATGTCTACAATTTCTCATTATGGAGAACAAAGTTTAACAAATGTCAATGATGTTGTAATTAAGAAAAATCCATATTTGGAAATGTCTGATTTTGGATGGTCAATTGATCCTGTTGGATTAAGAATCACTTTACGTCAATTATACGATCGTTATGAAATGCCTATCTATGTAGTTGAAAATGGTTTTGGTTGTGATGATGAAATCAATGAAAATGGTGAAATCATTGATGATTATCGTATAGATTATATGCGTAAGCATATTGAAGAAATGAAAAAAGCAGTTGAAGAAGGTGTGGATTGTCGAGGATATCTTGTCTGGGGACCAGTTGATATTTTAAGCAGCCGTGCTAATATGAATAAAAGATATGGGATGATTTATGTCAATCGTAAAAATAATGATTTAAAAGATATGAAAAGAATGAAGAAAAAATCTTTTGATTGGTACAAACATGTCATTGAAACAAATGGTGAAGAATTATAAAAAAGCCATGTTATAACTGATATGGTAACCGCCCTTAACAGTATTTTATTAAGGGCGGACATCATATCATAACGACATGGTTTTTTCTATTTGATAATGATATACTATAAAAGATAAAAACAATTATAAAATATTTTTAAAAAGATATAATGAAAATAATAATGAGAATAAGAGGAATTAAAGATGAAGGTAACAATGAGAGATATCGCTGAAAAATTGAATATTTCGATTAATGCTGTATCCATTGCTTTAAATGATAAACCAGGTGTGAGTGATCAAATGCGTTTGCTTATTTTACGTACGGCTGATGAAATGGGATATATTAATGAAAAGCGAAAATATTTATCTGTTTTTTCTAGATCAAATATATGTATTATGATGCAAAGTTATTATGCAGATGCAGGCCATTTTTATTCCATTGTTTTAAAATCTATTGTAGAAGAGGCTAAGATTTTAGGCTATTCTTCCATTATGCACTATTTTGAAGATGCCAATATGGATATCCCTGAATGTATTTTAGAAAGAAAAGTAGCAGGTATTTTGATTGTTGGAAAAATCTCTTCTGGAAATCTAAAAACATTAAAAAATACAGGAATACCAATTGTATTAGTTGATTTTACTTCATTGTATGATGCTTGTGATTGTATACTCACTCATAATAAACAAGGTGGGTATATGATTACAAACTATGTTATTCAAAAAGGATACAAAAAGATTGGCTTTTTTGGTGATTTGAACTATTCTTTGAGTTTTCAAGATCGCTTTATAGGGTATAAGGAAGCGCTTATTCATCATCGTTTGATCAATGGGTATTGTGATGAACAATATATTCATAAATATTCTTTTTTAGAAAATATTGAAAAGCACATTCTTCACCATCAGATAGATTGTATTGTATCTCTTTTACAATCGAAAGAATTACCTGAAGTACTTATTTGTGCTAATGATTCAAATGCTTTTATAGTTATACAGGCCTTAACAAAATTAGGTTTGAAAGTTCCTGATGATATTGGAGTAACAGGATTTGATGACATACCTTTAGCACAAAAAATGATTCCCCCTTTAACAACATTACAAGTTCAAAAAGAAAGTATGGGAAAAGAGGCTGTACACAGACTGGTTGATCGTATTCAAAGAAAGGATTATATTTCAACCACAGAGTTATTAAGTGTTCATATTATTGAAAGATTATCTGTGAAGTAAATGAATTATCTGTATTTATAGAGAATCTTTAAGATTTTGAATAGCTTGATTCAGACGTTTCAATGTTTCTTCTTTTCCGAATATGTGGACTAGTTCAACGGCACCACCAGCACTAGAACGTTTATGAGTTAAGGCAGCTCTGACAGGTTCCATGATTTGACCATTTTTCATACCATTTTCTTTAGCAAGATTGATAAAGAATTGAAGAATACTTTCATCATTTTGAAAATCTGATATTTCATGAAAATGGTTTTGTACTAATAAGAGAGCATTGAGTGATTTTTCAGGATTTGTTTTAAATTTTTTATGAGAATAGACTTGAATATCAAATGGATATGCCTGATTGATAAAGTCTAATGTTTCTTGAATGATTGCATCATTGACCTGAAGTAAACGAGGTTGTAGGACACGAGAGACTTCTAATAAATGAACAGATTGATGAATAAAAGAATAGTGTGGTAATAAAAGTTTATGAAAATCCTGCAAAGGCATATTGCGTAAATACATACCATTGATCCATTTTAATTTTTCTATATCAAAAATAGCAGGAGCTTTAGAAATATGATGAATATCAAATTGTTCAATCAATTCATTTAAAGATAAGATTTCACAACCTTCAGGAGCCCATCCTAAAAGTGCAATATAATTCATAATAGCTTCAGTTAAAAAACCCTGATTTTTTAAATCATAATAAGATGCATCACCATCACGTTTACTTAATTTATGTGTTTCATCTTTATTGACGGTAGGAAGGTGAATATAAATGGGAATATCCCAACCTAATGTCTGATAAATCAGATTATATTTAGGAGTGCTGGAAAGATATTCATTTCCTCTTACAACATGAGTGATGTTCATGAGATGATCATCAATAACATTTGCAAAATTATATGTAGGATAGCCATCACTTTTAATGAGAATACCTTCATTTAAGGTTTTGTTTTCGACTTCAATATGTCCATAGACTTCATCATCAAAACTCGTTATACTTGTTTGAGGAATGGTTTGTCTAATAACATAAGGAGTACCATTTTGAATCTTTTGTTGAATTTCTTCATCACTTAAATGAATACAAGGATCTTGTTCTTTGATTTCATCTGAACAAAAACAATAATGAGCACCACCTTTACGAATTAATTCTTGAGCATAATGATGATAAATATCTAATCTTTGTGATTGGATATATGGTCCATAAGGACCACCCATTTGAGGACCTTCATCATAATGTAGACCTGTTTCTTCTAAAGTCTGATATATCAATTGACTGGCATTACTGACTTCTCTTTTTTGATCAGTATCTTCAATTCTTAAAATAAAGTCCCCATTATTCTTTTTGGCGATTAAATAACAATATAAAGCTGTTCTTAAATTACCAATATGCATGTAGCCAGTAGGACTAGGTGCAAAACGTGTGCGTATTTTCATTTTTTTCTTTACTCCTTTAAAAAAAAGATATATAATAGATTTTGTGATTGGGGTATAGCCAAGTGGTAAGGCATCAGACTCTGAATCTGACATTTCCTTGGTTCGAATCCAAGTACCCCAGCCATAGAGTTATCAAAGAATCATTCGTGATTCTTTTTTTAATTTAAATTATAAATGATATGAGTGTCAAATCTCATTTCATATAGATTGATTTTATAATCTCTATTCTTTATTATATGAGCAAAAAATTATTTTCGCAATGAAATATACATATTATCATTTTAGTATTTATAGATGTTTTAAAGGTCAATGATTAAAATCTGGACCCTTCAATTATTTAAAGTCCTATTGGCGCAGTTCTCTTTCTCTTTGAGTATTTTTATTTACTCATATAGTTCCCACTTCTAGTGTGCCACAAAGAATGATAGTGTAAATTAAAAGAATGATAAAATACGTCAATTGAAAAATGAAATTTTATTCCTAGACGACATTATGATTGGAGGAATATTTTTAATGTATTTTTGAACGTCAATTAAGTTGCTTTTATACTTATATAAATAATCATCATAAATAAGAAGTCATAAACTATGTTTTTTTAAATGAGTGTCGTAAATTAATATGTAATTTTTTAATTTTAACTACTTTTAATATAGACTTAAAAATATTTTTTCAATTCTTTTTAATTTAATTGGATATATACTAATGATATTATAATAAATACAGTTTCTAAATATGTGGATAAAAAAAGATATTTCCTTGATATTCAATGTCATATGTTTTATCTCTAATTTAAGAGTATATTTTTCTTTGATATTATGGTATATTATAAGCAGAGGTGATATTCATGGATTCTAAATTGAATGTAAATGATTTTCCAACTTCTAAGGGTATTTCTAAAATACCTACAGATTTATTAACAAAAATGATAGAAATTTATAATGATAGTATTGATGAAGAATTTGAGAATAGAACTTTAGAAAAATATAAGCTCATCAAAGAAGGAAAAATAAAGACACATACTGAAGAAGAATTTTTTACTATTTTGGAAGAATCAGGGCTTTAATGTGTATAAGGTTATTGTTTCTACAGAAGTCAGTATGTTTTTATTAGAAAATAGAATGAGAATCAAAGATGAATTACAGGAAAAAATAAATGTTTTAAAAGAAAATCCTAGATTATATCCAGTTATTCATAACAATGATATTGTAAGGTCGTTTTATATACGTTCACTAGCTTTTTCGTATATTATAGATGATAATAATAAACTAATAACAATTACTGAAGCTGTATTTATTAAATCATCATTAAAATTGAAAGTAAAATAATATGTTAGGGGTTGTTTTTTTAACTCCTTTTATTTTTTCTTTTTATATTTAAAAATCAGTAGATATAAAAATATATTATTATTAAAATCAAGATAATAATATGTGAATATATCTGTATATATTGAATATGTACGGACAAAAAAGCATACTAGGGATAAAATGTGAGGAGATGTAATATGATGAAAAAAGAAAGAATTGAATTAAGAGTCAGTAAAGAAGAGAAAAAAATAATGAATGATGCATTAGAAAATGATATGAGCATGATTGATTATATATTGAGATATGTTAATGCTCAAAGATGCTGTATAAATAATAATAGTATAAAGTTAGATAACACAAAAGATATTACCGAATGCATAATGGATTTTGATGATATTGCTAGTAAAAAAATGATGAACGATCAAGACGCATGTTGAAAAGATTGGGGGGATTTAGAATGTCTATTATAATTGTGATGAATATAAATAAGAAGTCATAAACTATGTTTTTTTCTAAATGAGTGTCGTATGAGTGTCGCGGGTACTTTTAAAATGAAAAAAAGTCCATTTTATCGGACTTTTTTGATTTCTACTGGTAGTCCGTAGGGGTTTCGAACCCCTGAATGCTAGGATGAGAACCTAGTGTGTTGACCACTTCACCAACGGACCATTTTTGACTATACTATAAGTATAGCACTCTCAAATAAAGTGTAAAGATTTTTTTGAAATAAATGCAATAAAATGATTTATAAAAGTATTAATATAATAGAGATATTTTATTAGAAATAAATATGAAATAAGATTGTGATATATCCATTTGAATGATATAATGAAGTCGAAAAATTTTTTGAAATTGTTTTGATATTAACGATATAAATGTGTATAATCTCATTAAAAGAAAAATAGTGTCATAAATATTGATTAGATATATATAAATAAGTAGAAAGGAAATAAATACATGGCAGAAGTAATTGCGATTGATGGTGGATATAAATTAAATGGAACAGTAAGAATTAGCGGAGCAAAGAATGCAACAGTAGCATTGATTCCGGCAGCAGTTTTGTCAGATGGACCAGTAGAAATATTAGGAGTCCCAGAAATTTCAGATGTTGCAGCTCTAGCAACACTTTTAAGAGAATTAAAATGTGATGTAGAAATAGATGGAGAACGTATTAAAGTAGATCCAACTCATATGGAAGATATACCTTTAGTAAGTGATGCAGTGAACAAGTTAAGAGCTTCTTATTATTTTATGGGAGCATTACTAGGAAAATATAAAAGAGTCAAAATTAAAATGCCTGGAGGATGTTATTTAGGACCACGTCCTATTGATCTTCATTTAAAAGGATTTGAAGCTTTAGGAGCAAAAATCACATATGAAGATGATACGTATTTATTAGAAGCAGAAGAATTAGTAGGAAATTCTATTTATTTAGATTTTGCTTCTGTTGGAGCAACAATCAACATTATGTTGGCAGCAGTGCGTGCTCAAGGAAAAACAGTCATTGAAAATGCAGCGAAAGAACCTGAAATTATTGATGTTGCCAATTTGCTTACAAAAATGGGAGCAAAAATCAGAGGTGTAGGAACGGATACAATTACGATTGATGGAGTTGATCATTTGAGTGGAACTTTTCATGAAATCATTCCTGATCGTATTGAAGCTGGAACATTCTTGATTATTGCTGCAGCGGCGGGTGAAAAGGTTATTGTTCAAAATATTATTCCTCAACACTTAGAAGCTTTAATTTCAAAGTTAAAAGAAATGGGAATTAAAATGGATGTTGTAGGAGATAGTATTGTTGTTTATGGTCGAGATGATGCTTTAAAACCAGTTAATGTTAAAACGCAAATTTATCCTGGTTTTGCGACAGATTTACAACAACCTTTAACAACACTTTTAACACAGGCACAGGGTGATTCGCATGTGAAAGAAACAATCTATATTGAACGTTTTAAACATTGTCCACAGCTTAATAAAATGGGAGCTCATATTGATTTAGAAGAAGCTGCCAGTGTGATTCATGGTCCAACACCATTGCATGGAACAAGAGTTGAGGCTACTGATTTAAGATGTGGTGCAGCTTTGGTTATTGCTGGACTTATTGCTGAGGGAAGAACTGAAATTACAAACGTTTATCATATTGATCGAGGGTATGATAACATTGATCATAAATTAATTACATTAGGAGCACATATTACAAGATATCATATTGATGAATAAAAAATAAAAAAACTATTGTTTTTATCGTCAAGAAATGATATTATAATTGAGCAACTTACTTTGAAGTAGCAAATATTTCAAGGCGGAAGGAGAAATGAAAAATGAAAAAAGGAATTCATCCAGATTATAAAAAAGTAAAAGTCGTTTGTACTTCTTGTGGTGCTGAATTTGAAACTGGATCAGTATTAAACGAAATTCGTGTTGATACATGTTCAAATTGTCATCCATTCTATACAGGAAAACAAAGATTTGCTAGTGCTGATGGACGTGTAGAAAAATTCAATAAAAAATACGGACTTAAATAAAAAGAACCTGCTTACGCAGGTTTTTCTTTTTCACTATTATTTATTTTTATGTTCACCTTTCTTATATAAAGCAACAATAATATCAGCTACTTCTTCAATACCAAAATCACTATTGATAGTTAAATCAAAATTCTTCAATTGACCCCATTTTTTAGTCGTATAATAATTATAATAATTACTTCTTGCTTTATCTTTTTTCATAACAAATTTTTTATAATCTTCGTGTTTTTCTTTATAGTCTTCTTTAACACGTCTTACTCTTGATTCAAATGGTGCATGAACAAAGACAGTTAAAACATCATCAAAATCTTCTAGAATATAATCAGCGCAACCACTGACAATAATACATGTATCATTTTCAGCAATATGACGGATGATTTTAGACTGCATTGCAAAAACCTGATCGTTTAATGGTAGGGTAAAAGCAGTCGAAGAAAGAGTATACATAAAACTTGATGATTTTTCTTCAGAAACTTTACGAATTGTATCAACATCAAATCCCAATTCTCTGGCAGCAAGATCTATAATTTCATTATCGTAATAAAAGATTCCTAATTTTTCTGCAACACGTTGTGCAATTAAACGACCACCAGATCCGTATTCTCTTGCAATAGTAATAATTCTAGGCATAAAATACCCCTCCTTTGATACTTCTATTTTATCACATTTTTAATTTCTTGTTAAATTTTTCATATATGAAAAAGTTGTTTTTTTATGGTTGAATTTGTATAATAGAATCACAAAGGAGTTGAACTATGGAATTTCATGTTTTAGCAAGTGGATCAAAAGGTAAAGCTACATTTATTTATGATCAGCAATGTGGGATATTGATTGATTGTGGTATTACTAGAAAACAACTTTTATTTAAATTAAATCAGTTAGGATTTCATGAAGAAGATATTACTTATGTCTTTTTAACACATGATCATTATGATCATAATAAAAATATTCATATTTTTGATACAGGAAAAATTTATAGTGCTAAAAAGAATATTAAGGATTTAGATGAATATCACACATTAGAACCTTATACGCATCGTCAATTCGGTGTCTTTGATGTTTTAACATTGAGAACATCACATGATGCCAGTGATCCTATTGGATTTGTGATTTCCAGTCAGAATGAAAAGTTATTATATATGACGGATACGGGTTATGTGTCACAAAAAAATCGTCAATATATGCAAAATTTAGATTACTATATCATTGAAAGTAATCATGACATTGAAATGTTAATGGCGACAAAAAGACCGATGTTTTTAAAAAATAGAATTCTTAATGACAAAGGACATTTAAATAATGAATATAGTGCGCATTTAATGTGTGAAATGATAGGGGACAATACAAAAGAAATAGTATTAGCTCATTTATCACAGGAAGCAAATACAAAAGAAAAAGCTCTTGCAACATATGAACAAATATTTGCTAAGGAAAATATTGCTTTTTCAAATATAAAAGTAGCAAGTCAAATTGACGTTGTATCAGGAGGAAACTATGAAAATTAAATTGATTTGTGTTGGAAAATTAAAAGAAAAATATTTAGATGATGGAATCAAAGAATATTTAAAAAGAATATCAGCTTATTCAGATATCGAAGTGATTGAAGTTGCAGATGAAAGAATACCTGAAAATCCTTCATTAGCTGAAGAAACAATTGTAAAATCTAAAGAAGGAAGACGTATTTTAGATAAAGTTAAACAAGATGATTATATGATTTTATTAGATGTTCAAGGTAAAGAATTAGATTCAATTCAATTTGCTGAACGTATTGAAGATTGTATGATTAATGGAAAAAGTACGATTGATTTTGTCATTGGAGGATCATTGGGACATGGAGAAGATGTACTAACGAGAGCGAATGCACGTATTAGCTTTTCACAAATGACTTTTCCACATCAATTAATGCGTTTGATTTTAGTTGAACAGATTTATCGTGCATTTAAAATTATAAGACATGAAACATATCATAAATAAACGCATTTGATGTGGTTATTTTTTTACAATATATTTATAATAAAAATGATGCTTGTTTATTGTGTAAAGCTATAGAAAATTCATAGAAGTGGATGAATATGAAATTTTTATATGACTGATAGTTATGAATTGATAGTCAAAGAAATAAAGAGTAAAATAAATATAGAAAGAATAACAGTGGGAGTCTGAAAATAATAATTTTGAGTAGTACATATGAGAGTTAATAATGATTCGGCATATGTTCATCAAGTCCCTATTTTGAAAATAAGGCTTTTTAAGTAGTAAGAAAAGTTTAGAGTTGTATAAATAAAAAAGTGAAAAGGTATTGTTTTAATCCCAAGATTGGAAGTTTTATTGATGAAGCTATAAATCATGGTGCATAGGAGTGATGCTGATGACAATTATTTGGTATTTTATTATTATGGGAATTTGTTTGGTAACTATTTTTATTTATTATCGTAAAAACAATAAAATCTATAATGAAAATTATATGTCAGAAGGCATAGGACTAGGAATATGTGCTGGAGCCTTATTATTTCGTGATTTAGGTGTTGCTTTAGGAATTAGTTTAGGAATGATGATTGGACTGACAATAGGGATGTTCATAAAAAAAGATAAAGGAGAATATTATTATGAAATTGGTTATTGAAAAAGATTTGAAAGCAATGAGTGAGAGTGCTATGTATATTTTGCTTGGAGCTATGCTGCAAGATAAGAGGGTGAATATTTCTTTAACTTCTGGTAGAACTCCACGTATGTTATATAAGATGATGATTCCGCTAATTAAAGATCAAGAAAAATTTAAAGACATTGAATATTATTTATTTGATGAAAATCCATATATAGGTGAAAAATATGGAACAAACTGGGCTGAGATGAAAGAAATGTTTTTTGAACCAGCACATATTTCCAAAGAACATATCCACCGTATTTCATTGGATAACTGGCAGGATTATGATTGGCAGATTAGACAGGCTGGAGGCATAGATGTGATGGTGATTGGGCTTGGACATGATGGCCATTTTTGTGGTAACTGTCCACGTTGTACACAGTTTGACAGTTACACTTACTGTATGGAATATAAAGATAAATTGGCAGTGAATCCAACTTATGGTGAAAGACCTCGACAACCTTATACGATTACAATGGGAGCTAAAAGTTTAATGCGTGTTAAACATTTAGTGATGATTGTAGATGGTCAAGAAAAAGCAGAGATATTCAAGCGTTTTATAGAAGAACCAATCAGTCAAGAGGTTCCAGCAACGATTTTGAAACTTCATCCTAATTTTACAGTGATTTGTGATGAGGCAGCAGCATCATTGTTATCTAAAAACAAAGATTTAAGATTGTAAAAGCGATAGAAAATATCGCTTTTTTGCATGAAAAAAAGACATCTCAAGGATGTCTAATATAAACGACGGCAAGTATACCATTCATTTTGCCAATAACTATAACTTAAATTAGCGACTTGGACAGGTTGCCCCGTAGATGGTGCATGAACCATTTGGTTGTTTCCAATATAAATACCTACATGGTGAACACCACTGGCTTGTCCATTACTACTAAAGAGAATAATATCGCCTGCTTGTAATTCACTTCTTGATATACCTGTTCCAGCATTGATGAGTGAACCAGTATAATGGATACGTCCTAAGTTGACTCCAGCCTGATAGTGTGACCAATTGACTAATCCAGAACAATCAAATTGTGTCCAATTAGGATTTTGAATACTGCTCCAACTGTGTCCACCACCCCATACATACATGTAACCTTGACGTGATAAAGCTTTATTTGCAATGGCTAAACCAAGTTCTTCACTAGATGTTAAGCTGTCACCAGGAGTTGTATTGTTGTTGTTTTCCTGATTATTGTTTTCATTGTTATTATTGTTATCTTCTTTTTCATCATTTTGATTTGAATTGCTTTGATTAGATTCATTTTGATCTTCACTTGGCTTTTGTGTTGATTGAGAATCAGATGGAGAAGAAGGCTTTTTATTTGGTGTTGCCTGTGTGACATTATTGACCTTTGAAGCATTTGATGCCTTTTGAATGGCTGCTAAATTCTTTTGGATAGTTTCAATAGATTCTTGATTCGCTGCTGCTTCAGAATTGTTGTTGGCAATTGTTTTATTTTGTTCAGTCAGTTTAGCCTGGAATGTTTTTTGTAGACTGGCCTGTTCTTTTTTGTCGGCTTCTAAAGAATCCTTTAGATTTTTTAAAGTTGTTTCTTGCTTTTCAACTTCTTTTAAATTTTCATTAATTTGAGCAATCAATTCATTATCATAATTTGTAATTTCTTTGATATTAATGACACGACTCATAAAATCAGAAAAAGTGTCTGCTCCAAAAATATAAGTTGTAAAGATATGAGAATTTAAAGTTGTTTGCATACTATACAAACGTTCTTGAAGTTGTTCACTTTGTTTTTCAACTTCTTTTTTGAGTTTATCTATACTATCTTGAACATAGTTGAGTTCACTTTGAGCTGTTTCTATTTTGGTATCAATTTGTGAAATTTTATCAGCAATTTTTGCAAGATCATCTTTTGTATCTTCAGCTTCTTTTTTAGCCTGAGAAGCTTCTTGTTTTAATTCTTTATTTTTTTCATATAAATAACTATTAAACTCTTTACATGTTGTTTGCTGATTGCTCGTTAATTTTGAAGAAGAGCATAGTTTAATATATTTGGATTCTTGACCTTCAAAATCAGTAGCATTGACTATATATGTTGATGCAAAAGCACAAGCCAGCATACTTAATGATAAAAGAGAGGCGACAATTTTCTTTTTCATCACAAGAGATTCCTCCTTTATTGGTATAATTCTATAATCTATTCTAAAGCATTTTTGGAAACTGTCAAATAAAATCAAGGAATTCTTATTGGAATATTATGGGAATTCATGTGATTATAACTATAAATTTTAAAAAAAAGAAGCTCCTAAGAGCTTCTGACTACTATTGTTGATGGTTTGCAATCACACGTTTGGCAACATGTTCAGGAGCAAATTCATATCCCAAAAATTCCATATCAAAGAAGCCTTGACCTTGTGTCATTGCTCGTAAATCAACAGCATAATTCATGACTTCTTCTTGTGGGGCTTCAGCTGTAATCTTAATTAAACCATCTTCTAAGATTTCACTTCCCATCACACGCGCACGTTTTTTATTGAAATGTCCCATAATATCTCCCGTAAATTGTTCATCAATATAAACGTGTAAAGTCATGAATGGTTCTAATAAAGCTGGTTTTGCTTTTTCCATAGCTTCTTTAAAACACATAATTGTAGCTGTTTTAAATGCCATTTCAGAAGAATCGACGCTGTGATATGAACCATCAATCAAAGTGGCTTTAATACCTAAAACAGGGTACTGTGCCAAAATACCATGTTTTGTTGCTTCTACTAAACCTTTTTCTACAGCAGGGAAATAAGCTTTAGGAACGGCTCCACCAAAGATTTTTTCTTCAAAGACAAAAGGAACAGTATAATCATGTAAAGGTTCAAATGTCATTTCAACATCACCATATTGTCCATGTCCACCTGATTGTTTCTTATATTTATATCTTTGTGTCACTTGACCACGAATTGTTTCACGATAAGGAATAATAATATTATCTAAAGTGACATCAATCTTAAATCTTTCTTTTAATTTAGAAACAACACTATCAATATGGATATCACCAATACCATAAATACATTGTTGTTTTGTTTCTGGATTGTTTTCAAATTTTAATGTTTTATCTTCTTCTAGAAGTTTATTAATAGCATTTGTAATTTTTTCTTCATTAGCCTTACCTACAGGTTTAATAGCTTTACCATAGTATGGTTTTGAAAATAAAATCGTTTCATAAGTCATACGATAATCTAAAGTACATAAAGTATCATTCGTTTGTGTATATGATAATTTAGATAAAGCACCAATATCCCCAGCATAGAGGCAATCTGTTTCAATCAAATCTTTACCTTTCATCACATAAAGTTTATTGATCTTTTCAGCTTCTTTTTTCTGTACATTAAATAATGTCATACCTGTACGAATAGAACCTGTACAAACTTTAAATAAAGAAATACGACCAACAAAAGGATCAGCAATTGTTTTAAAAACAAATAATGATGGAGCTAAAGATTCATCATAACCAATCAAATCATCTTCATCTGTTTCTTCATTATGCACAACCATAGAATTAACCATATCTCCAGCAGCACTAAAGAATGCCACCATCGAATTTAAAATGATTTGAATACCAATTTGATTTGTTCCACATAAAACAGGAATCAATGTTTTATTCATAACACCTTGACGTAATGCCCAAGAAATTTCCTCTTTTGTAAAAGGTTCTTCATTAATATATTTTTCTAATAATTCATCATTGGTATTCGCGACAGCTTCGTCAATCATGTTTTTAATAGGCGTTATTTCGTCCCACATATTATCAGGAATAGGGCAAGGATGAGTCTGTTCACCATCAAAATAACGACCTTCCATTTTCGCAACATTGACATAACCTACCATTTTATGACCTTCCATGATTGGAACTTGAATCGGTGCAATCGCTTTACCATAAGTCATTTTTAAATCTTCAAGTTTTTGATGATAGGCAGCATTAGGGTAATCTAAGCCACTAATATAAATCATTTTAGCTTTGTCATAAGCTTTATGCATTGCTTCCTTAGTACCAACACTAATACCTTCTGTAGCAGGTACAACAATTAATGCACTTTCAGCAACCTTTAAAGCCGCTTCTACTTCACCGATAAAATCAAAAGAACCAGGCGTATCTAACAAATTGATTTTACAGTTATTCCATTCAAGAGGAATAACAGATAATCCTACAGAAGAATGTCTTTTGATTTCTTCAGGTGAATAATCACTAAGGGTATTCCCGTCTTCAATTCTTCCAATACGATTTGTTAAACCAGCACGATAAGCCATGGCTTCAATCACACTGGTTTTGCCACTCCCAGAGTGACCTAACACAACGACATTTCCAATTTCGTTTGAGTGATAAGCTCTCATTATCATCACGCTCCTTTAATATTTTTTTGGAATATCTTTCTTTCATTTTAACATATTTATAATTTAATGAAAACGGTTACAGCATAATTATAGTGAAATTTATTGAAAAAGATGTTATGATAGTATCAGGAGGATAAAACATGGAAGTAGGACTGATTATTATATTGTTTTTGTCAAATGCTTTAGCATTGGACTGTCTTTATAATCATAGAATTAAAACCACGGGAGCTTTACTGATTCTCAATCTATGTTTAACTGTCGCTTTAGCATATCAATTTGAACAAATGAATAAAATAGTACATCTATTATTAGGTTTAATAGCATTAATTGTTTTATTTTTTGGTATAAAATTTTACTTACAAAAGAAAAAAGAACAAACAATACAGAAAAATGATCGAATGATTGAAGAGAAAGAGGATAAGTTATGAAAACGATTGATTTTGAAATTGAAATGGAAAATGGAGAAGTAATGTCTGGTGAATTATATCCTGAGATTGCGCCTCGTACTGTGAAGAATTTTGTTGACCTGATTGAAAGCCACTTTTATGATGGATTGATTTTCCATCGTGTCATTGCTGGCTTTATGATTCAAGGTGGAGGATATGATAAAGATATGCATATTCATGAAACACCTGCGATTAAAGGTGAGTTTAAAAGCAATGGTATTGATAATCCTTTATTACATACAAGAGGAGTGCTTTCCATGGCACGTACGATGATTAAGGATTCTGCCAGCTCACAGTTTTTTATCATGCATGAAGATGCACCTCATTTAGATGGGGAGTATGCAGCTTTTGGAAAAATCACAAAAGGGAAACATGTGATTGATGAAATCGCTAATGTCCCAACAGATGCTCGTGATTGTCCAATTGAACCTGTTGTGATTAAGACAATGAGGTTAATTTAATATGAAATTATTTTATTTAAAGAATTGTCCATATTGTCGTCAGGCATTAGCCTGGATACAAGAATTGTATCAGCAGGATATAAAGTATCAACGTGTTCCTTTAGAAATGATTGAAGAAAGTGAACAGAGTGAATTGGCTGATACTTATGATTATTATTATGTTCCTTGTTTTTTTGAAGGAACAAAGAAATTACATGAAGGCGCTATAACAAAAGAGACGATTCAAAAGATATTTGATGACTATTTAATGGAGGAAAACAAATGAGAATATTAGTAACAGGTGGCGCAGGATATATTGGAAGCCACACAGTTGTAGAATTGATGCAGGAAGGACATGAGGTTGTCATTGTAGATAACTTTTATAATTCTAAACCTGAAGCATTAGATAACATTGCAAAAATCACTGGAAAAAGACCTGCTTTTTATGAAGTAGATTGTTGTGATTTAGAAGCAATGGAAAAAGTTTTTCAAGATAATCAAATTGATGGGGCTATTCATTTTGCTGGGTATAAGGCAGTGGGTGAATCAGTTCAAAAACCAATGGAATATTATCAAAACAATTTATTGAGTACACTTGTTTTATGTCAATTGTTAAGAAAATATAATTGTAAAAATTTGATTTTCTCATCAAGTGCAACTGTTTATGGAAATCCTCACACAGTTCCTATTCAAGAAGATTTCCCATTAGGACCAACAACAAATCCATATGGAACAACAAAATTAATGATTGAAAATATATTAAGAGATATTTATATTTCAGATCATGAATGGAATATTGTTTTATTAAGATATTTTAATCCTATTGGTGCACATGAAAGTGGATTATTAGGAGAAGATCCAAATGGTATACCAAATAACTTAGTTCCATATATTTCTAAAGTTGCAGTAGGAGAATTAGAATGCTTAGGTGTTTTTGGAAATGATTATGATACACCTGATGGAACAGGAGTCAGAGATTATATTCATGTTGTCGATTTAGCTAAAGGACATGTGAAAGCTTTAAAGAAACTTGTTGGTGATCATGGTGTTTATACTTATAATTTAGGAACTGGTCATGGTTATAGTGTTTTAGATATTGTGAAAGCTTATGAAAAAGCGAACAATGTAACAATCAATTATGAAATCAAACCAAGACGTGCTGGAGATATTGCAACTTGTTATGCTGATCCAACAAAAGCAAGAGAAGAACTTGATTGGGTAGCTGAAAAAACATTAGAAGATATGTGTAAAGATGCCTATAACTTTATTACTCATAACAAAAAATAAAGAATAGATGTTGAAGCTGTTGACTATATATGTTAACAGCTTTTTTTTGATGAAATTTTACATTTATGCAACGATTAATGAAAAATGATATACTTAAAGTAGATTGAGGTGAGTTAAAATGAAGAGAAGGACTTTAAAAAAGATTTATATTTTAATATTTCCTGTTTTCTACTTGATGTTGATGATGTATTATCAATACATTCGTTATGATATATTGGTTTTTATATCCCAATATAATTATTTATTGACTATCACATGGATATTCATAGGATTAGGGATTATGACATCTGTTTGGAATGGATTGTTGTTGATGGATAAAAATGATAGGAAGATGGATGTTATATGTTTGATAGTTTGGTTTATATTGATTGTTGCGGGTTTTATTTGCTTATTTATATTGCCAGAAGTTTATCCTCCAAAGATTTATTATATGCTGATAGATGGAATCCCTTTTCTTTTTTTCCTTATAGGAAATATGATGAGTTTATTAGGATATAATTTATCTTATATCCTAATGAAGAAATAAAGAGTAATCTCAAATCTAATTATTTTAAAACATTGATATAAAAAAATACAACAATGACTAAAATGTTAGTCGTTGTCGTATTTTTTATTTTTTTGCACCACAAATACTGCAATATTGATAATCTATATATTCCTCATAATAGCCCTGATCTTCTTGATGAGAACCAACTTCTACTTTTTCTGTTTTTGTGACATTTTGATAGTTACCGTAATAAACGCCGTTATATAAACCATTTTCATCGGCATTTTTCATACCTTCGCTTATAATGTTTTTCAAATCATCCTGAGTAAATCCATCTTCAAACCAATAAGTAGGACCATTTGCAATATATGTTGGTTGTCCTAATTCGTTTGTTCCATTATAAGTGTAAAATTTTGCTCCACGAATTGTTTGTGTTTCGTAGTCTGTGACAGTCACCATTTTAGAAACCCATCTTTTTGATTTATGGTCTTTCCATACATGTTCATGGGTTGATGATGAACTTTGGTTTGTAGAAGAACTTTTATTGGTTGTTGTCTTTTGTGAGCTTTTTGAAGTTGATTGTGTTTGAGAATTCTTTTTTGATGTTTGTGTTTGAGTATCTTTATTTGTTTCTTTTGTTTTTGATGCTGAATCATTTGAAGATTCTTGATTTTGTGATGAGTTGTTATCAGATTTTATGGTTGCTGTGTCTTGTTCTTGTTTTGAATCATCTGATTGTTGATTGGCAACAACTGTCTGATTCTCTGCTTTTTTTGTAACTGTCTGATTTTTTGAAAAGAAAAAGATACAAAGACAAAATATGATGATGAAAATAATTACTGCAATTATGATCATGGTTCTCTTTTTATTTGTGACAGGTAATTTGAAATTCATATGAAAACTCCTTTCATCTTTTTTGCTTTTTTATTATAGCACAAAATCATACGATTTATCATGAATTATAATGTTATGTAAAAATAAAGGAAAGAAATGGTAAAATGATTGTCTGTTAAAAATGACTATGATACGATGAAAGTAGGAAAAAGGAGGGGCTATGATGGATAAAAATGTTATTGAGGTTAAGCAACTATCAAAAAGTTTTCAGAAGACAGTTGCTTTACAAGGATGTGATTTTTCAGTTCGAAAAGGGGAAATTTTTGGTTTTTTAGGTCCTTCAGGAGCTGGAAAGACAACAACGATTAAATTATTGACGGGACAGTTAAAAAGTGATGGAGGAGATATTCAGATACTAGGGGAGAAGCCTTTTTCTTCAAAAATAAAAAGTCGAATAGGGATTATGAGTGATAATAGTGGATTATATGAAAAGATGAGTGTTTATGATAATTTACTGTTATTTGCAAAAATCTATGATATTGATAAAAGCTGTATTGAAAAAGTCTTAGAAGAAGTTGATTTATTAGATGCTAAAAAGCAATTGGTTAGTCAATTATCAAAAGGAATGAAACAACGATTAATCTTTGCTAGAACCATTATTCATTCACCATCTCTTCTGTTTTTGGATGAACCAACAGCAAATTTAGATCCCTCAACTGCTAATGAGGTAAGGGAAATTATCAAGAAACTTAATGCGAAAGGGACGACTGTCTTTTTAACAACTCATAATATGGAAGAAGCAGATGAAATGTGTCATCGTGTTGCATTTTTGAATCATGGACACATTATTGAAAGTGGACATCCTGAAGATTTGAAACTTAAATATTCTAAAAAACAGATTCGTATGAAAACAAGTCAAGAAGACTATACGATTCCTTTAGATCTAAAACTTTTAAAACAGGAATTGGAACATATTGATGAACTATTAATGATTCATTCCATTGAACCAACTTTAAAAGAAGTTTTCTTAACATTGACTAAGGAGGAATCATAATGAATATACGTATTTGTAAAGCTTTGTTTATGAAGGATTTAAAGAATTGCTTCGTTAATAAAAATGTTTTTTTAATGTTGGCTTTGCCAGTTTTATTTGGTGTGATGTATAAATTTTTATTAGGGGATATTCTTAAGGGAGCTACAGGGAGTTTTGTTATTGTTATGTGTATTATTATGACAATTTCCATTGTCCCACTGAATGTTTTAGCCAATATGGTTGCTGAAGAGAAAGAAAAACATACTTTACGTTCTTTAATGTTGGCTAATGTCAGTGCAACTGATTTTTTGTTAAGTAAAGCTTTTGTTGCACTGGTTTTGATGTTGATTGATGGCATTCTTATTTTCCTGGTTTGTCAGGAGCCAATGGAGTATTTTGGATATTTCCTTATCTTTTATGTTTTATCATCTTTAAGTGTCTTGTTTTTTGGAGCACTGGTAGGTCTACTTTCTAAAGATCAGATGAGTGCTGGAACATTGAGTTCTCCGTTGATGATTTTATTAATGTTGCCACCTATGTTCAGTCAGCTTAATGAAATGATTGAAAAGATTGCAGTTATTTTTCCAACCACATCTTTCCAAACGCTTTATTTACAATTGTCAGTTCAACAACCCTTCTTTAATCAAAAGACAGTGATAGCTATAATTGTCTGTATAGTATGGATTCTATTAGGGGTGATAGCTTTCATGTATGGTTATAAGAAAAAAGGATTGGATGATTAGAGAAATCTCATATTGATTTCTCTTTTTTTCATTTTTATAAAATGATAAAATAGAAAAAAGAGGTGGTTATATGGTGAGAAAACATTTCATTTTTAAAGGGCGTGTACAAGGTGTTGGGTTTCGTATTACATTTTACCAACAGGCAACACGTTTGCATTTAACAGGTTGGGTTAGAAATTTAAGTAATGGTGATGTGGAAGCATGCTTACAAGGTGAACTTTCTTTGATTCAGCAGGTTATTGACTATATGCATAGTATTCGCTATATTCGAATAGAACAATGTGAAGTTGAAGATTTGGCAGTTTTAGAGAATGAAAAAAGTTTTGAAATGAAATATTAGCGATTATTTTCTTGAGAATTATGTGCTTTATACTTTTATTTTGTCGATGAATAAGCTATAATAGATTCATACAAGTTTATAAAAAGCAGATACATAAATCAAAAAGTATTGATATAATCAATGCTTTTTGATTTTGTTTGTGGAGAATTAAAAAAATCTTGAGTGATGGTGTATATTCCTTTTATTCAAAAGATGAATGTGATAAACTTACAGATACAATAAGTGAGGAGGAAGGGTTTTTATGAAAATTATTAAACGTAATGGATCTGAAGTCTTATTTGATCAAACGAAAATTACTGCAGCGATTGAAAAAGCCAATAATGAAGTTGTAGAAACAGATAGATTATCAGACGAAGATATTGATAATATTACAAATAATGTGAAGTATCAATGTGAAAAAATGAAAAGAGCGCTAAATGTTGAGGAAATTCAAAATCTTGTTGAAAATGAAATTATGAAATTGAATGCTTTTGCAGTGGCAAGAAAATATATTACATATCGTTATATGAGAGCATTAGTGCGTAAATCAAATACAACAGATGAACAGATTTTAAGCTTGATTGAATGTGCTAATGAAGAAGTTAAACAAGAAAATTCTAATAAGAATCCAACTGTTAATAGTGTTCAAAGAGATTATATGGCTGGGGAAGTCAGCAAAGATATTACAAAACGTCTATTATTACCAGGACATATTGTGAAAGCTCATGAAGAAGGAATTATTCATTTCCATGATTCAGACTATTTTGCTCAACATATGCATAACTGCTGTTTAGTTAATCTTGAAGATATGTTACAAAATGGAACTGTCATCAGTGAAACAATGATTGAAAGACCTAAGAGCTTTTCTACAGCCTGCAATATTGCAACACAGATTATTGCTCAGGTCGCAAGTTCACAATACGGGGGACAAAGTATCAGTTTATCTCACTTAGCTCCTTTTGTTGATGTCAGTCGTCAGAAGTTTAGAAAAGAAGTAAGAGAAGAATTTGAACAGGAAAATATTCCTGTTAGTGAAGAACAGATTAATGAATTGGCTGAATATCGTGTGCGTAAAGAAATTAATCGTGGTGTCCAAATGATTCAATATCAGGTTATTACGTTAATGACAACAAATGGGCAAGCACCATTTGTAACTGTCTTTATGTATTTAAATGAAGTTCCTGATGGACAAATCAAAGATGATTTAGCTTTAATTATTGAAGAAACATTAAACCAAAGAATTTTAGGTGTTAAAAATGAAAAAGGTGTTTATGTAACACCAGCCTTTCCTAAATTAATCTATGTTTTAGAAGAAGATAATATTAGTGAAGACAGCAAATATTGGTATTTAACTGAATTAGCAGCAAAATGTACAGCGAAACGTATGGTTCCAGATTATATTTCTGAAAAGAAAATGTTGGAATTAAAGGTTGATAAAAATGATGAAGGACATTGTTATACATGTATGGGATGTCGTAGTTTCTTAACACCATATGTTGATCCTGAAACAAATAAACCTAAATATTATGGGCGCTTCAATCAAGGTGTTGTGACAATCAATCTTGTGGATGTTGCCTGCTCTTCTAAAGGTGATATGAAAGAGTTCTGGCGTATTATGGATGAAAGATTGGATTTATGTAAAGAAGCGTTAATGTGTCGTCATAATCGTTTAAAAGGAACTGTCAGCGATGTGGCACCTATTTTATGGCAATATGGTGCTCTAGCAAGACTTAAAAAAGGTGAAACAATTGATAAATTATTATATGGTGGATATTCAACAATATCATTAGGTTATGCGGGTCTTTGTGAATGTGTCAAATATATGACAGGAAAATCACATACTGATCCAGATGCAACACCATTTGCATTAGAAGTAATGCAACATTTAAATGATGCCTGTGCAAAATGGAAAGAAGAAGAAAATATTGATTTTAGTTTATATGGAACACCAATTGAATCAACAACATATAAGTTTGCAAAATGTTTACAAAAACGTTTTGGAAAAATTCCAGGGGTTACAGATAAAAACTATATTACAAATAGTTATCATGTTAATGTTACTGAAGAAATTGATGCTTTTACAAAATTAACATTTGAATCACAATTCCAGAAATTATCACCAGGAGGAGCTATCAGCTATGTTGAAGTTCCAAATATGCAAGATAATATTGAAGCCGTTTTAGCTGTTATGAAACATATTTATGAACATATTATGTATGCAGAATTAAATACAAAGAGCGATTACTGCATGGAATGTGGTTATGATGGAGAAATTCAAATCAAAGAAGATAAAGATGGAAAATTGATTTGGGTATGTCCAAACTGTGGTAATACAAATCAAGATAAAATGAGTGTTGCTAGACGTACATGTGGATATATTGGAACACAATTCTGGAATCAAGGGCGAACACAAGAAATTAAAGAACGTGTTCTTCATTTATAAGCATGAAGTATGCAACAATTAAAACAGTAGATATAGCCAATGGAACAGGAGTGAGAGTTTCACTCTTTGTTTCTGGCTGTACTCATCGTTGCCCTGAATGTTTCAATGAGATCGCATGGGATTTTAATTATGGACAGGAGTTTAACCAAGAAACAATTGATTTGATTTTAAAAGCATTAGAACCAAGTCATATTGCGGGATTAACGCTTTTAGGCGGAGAACCTATGGAACTTGTTAATCAGGAGGGGTTGTTACCTTTATTACAACAAGTTCGAAAAATGTATCCTGATAAAGATATTTGGTGTTATACAGGCTATCTTTATGAAGATCTGTTACCAGGTGGCAAGGTGCATGGGCCTTACAGTGATGAAATATTAAGTTATCTTGATATATTGGTTGATGGACCATTTATATTAGCTCAAAAAAATATTCGTTTAAAGTTTAGAGGATCTGAAAATCAAAGAATTATTGATGTTAAGCGTACAAATCAATCTCGCCAAATTGTTTTGTGGGATGAAAAGTGATTTTAAAAAAATCGCTTTTTTTGTGTGAAAAATAAAAAATGCGAAGATAAAAAATAAAAAAATCCTAAAATAAGTGGATATTTTTATGAAAATTATATATAATGTAAAGGCGATGGAAGGAGGATTCTTAGTGAAAGAAGGCATTAGAAGAGAGTATAAAAAACAATATGATGCTTCAACAAAAAGAATAGATGTTGTAGATGTGCCAGAGTTTAATTTTCTGATGGTTGATGGAATCGGAAATCCAAATGTGGAAGAATTTAAGTTAAAAGCAGAGGCTTTACATATATTATCGAAAGCAATTAAAGATTATTTTAAAGAAGAAATGGATTTATTATATCTCATTTCTCCATTAGAAGGATTATGGGATACATATGATAACAGTCAGTTTGATGTGACACGAAAAAAGATGATTAAATTTACATTAATGATTGCTCAACCTAAAGTTCTTGATGAGCAGACTTTTGAAACAATTAAGGAAAATATAACATTAAAAAAAGATAATCCTTATCTTGTTGATGTTTATTTAAAAAGGTTTAAAGAAGGACGTTGTGTGCAGATGATGCATAAAGGAGCTTATAATACAGAAATTAATACAACCAAACAAATTATGGAATATATTACAATTCAGGGAATGAAATTAAGTGGTTTCCACCATGAAATTTATTTAAATGATCCTGAAAGAAATCCAGTGGATAAACTCAAAACAATTGTAAGATATGCTATTGAAGAAGAGGGGGTATAACCCCTTTTTTATATCAAAGGAGGATATTATGTTATTTGTATCATGGAATGTGAATGGCTTAAGAGCATGTTTGAATAAAGGATTTCAAGATTTTTTCTTATCAGTTGATGCTGATATTTTTGCGATTCAAGAAACAAAACTTCAAAAGCATCAGCTTGATTTACAGTTTGATGGTTATGTCTCTTATTATAATGATGCTGTGAAGAAAGGATATAGTGGGACAGCTATTTATACAAAGAAAGAACCTCTTTCAGTCAGTTATGGTTTAGGTAAGGAAGAACATGATCAGGAAGGTCGTGTGATTACTTTAGAATATGAGAATTTTTATTTTGTTACTGTGTATACGCCTAATTCTAAAAGAGGCTTAGAACGTCTAGATTACCGCCAAGTGTGGGAAGATGCATTTAGAGAATATGTGAATACATTAAAACAGAAAAAATCTGTCGTGATTTGTGGCGATTTGAACGTGGCTCATCAGGAAATTGATTTAAAAAATGATAAAACAAATCATAAAAATGCTGGATTTACAGATGAAGAAAGACAAAAATTTACAGAATTACTAGAGAGTGGATTTATTGATACTTTCAGATATAAATATCCAACTTTAGAAAAATATTCTTGGTGGTCTTATATGTTTAAAGCAAGAGAAAAAAATGCGGGATGGCGTATTGATTATTTTGTTGTATCCGATAATCTAAAAGAACAGATTCAAGATGCTTATATCTATAATGATGTATTTGGATCAGATCATTGCCCAGTCGGTGTTGAATTGGAGGGATTGCAATGAAATTCATGATTGTTTCAGATATTCATGGCTCATATACAGATTTAAAGAGAGTTATGGAGATTTATGAAGAAGAAAAAATGGATAAATTGGTTTTATTAGGTGATTTATTATATCATGGGCCTAGAAATCCTTTACCAGAAGGCTATCAGCCTCAAGAAGTCATGAAACTCTTGAATGCTTATAAAGAGAATATTATAGCAGTACGAGGAAACTGTGATGCTGAAGTGGATCAGATGGTATTGGAGTTTCCTATGAGAGGGGATTATAGTGAACTTTATTTAGATGGGCATCGTTTCTTTTTTACACATGGGCATTTATATGATGAAGAACACTTACCTATGTTAAAGGCGGGAGATGTTTTTATGTATGGTCATATTCATAAACCAGTGTTAAAAAAAGAAAATGATATCACGATTTTTAATCCATCTTCTATATCTTTGCCAAAGGCTGGACAGAAAAGCTTTGGTATCTATGAAAATGGTGAATTGAAAATTGTATCTTTTGATAAAAAGGTGCTTCAAAGTATAAAAATATAAAAAAATAGAAAAAAACCGTGAAATTAAATCAAAAGTATGGTATTTTTATATTGATGGGGGTGAGTATATGGCTAAGTACAGAGATATTGCTGATGATATTCGTCAAAAAATAAAAAATCAAGAATATACATTTGGTCAAAAACTTCCCTATGAGTATGTTTTATGTATGAGCTATCATTGTAATAAAGAAACAATGAAAAAAGCCTTAGATATATTGGTCAAAGAAGGACTCATTATCCGTCGTCGTGGTGCGGGGACATTTGTGAAGGATTATGATCCTGCCATGGATAATCCTGTTAGTAAATTTGGACGTGGTTTGACGGCACAATATGAAGGAATTAAAGAAGTCACAAGTGAAGTCCTGGAATTTGAAGTTGTTCCAGCGGATGAACATTTATCAGAGAAATTACAGATAGATGTTGGTGATTTTGTCTATCATATTATAAGGCTCAGATTTTTAGATAAAATTCCTCATTTAATTGATATTACATATATTCCCATTAGTGTTGTTCCTAATTTAAAGTTACAGCATTTAAAAGGATCTATATATGGATATATCGAAAAAGTTTTAAAATTAAAAATCCAAAGCTGTCACTTAACGATTAATGCAGCTTTATCTACACCTTTAGAACAACAATATTTGGGATTAAAAGAAAATGAGCCATATATTCAAGAAGAACAGATTTCGTTTTTAAGCAATGGTTCCATTTTTGAATATACACTCTCAAGACAACATTTTTCTCATTTTGAATTTCAGACTGTTATAGTACAACAATAGCTATCCTAAGGGATAGTTTTTTGCTAGAAAGAGTAGTCGGTATGATTAATGGTTAAAAGACAAATATTTATAAAAAATGACATAGTTATTCATATTTTGAGCAAAAAATACAAAAAAACAACTAAAAAACAGGTAAAATAAAATAAAAAATAAGTAAAAAAACACTGTTAAAACCGTCTTTTATTGGAAAAGTACCATACTTTTGATATAAAAGCATTGACTTTTAATAAAAAAAATTTTATACTTATATTGTCAAAAATATTTTAAGGGAGGAAAAATTTTATGGATGCTTTTGCTGATAAGCTAGGGCGCATTGGAGCATGGGCTGGTCAAAACAAATATCTTGGTGCCATCAAAAATGCGTTCCAAAACTTCATGCCAGCAACTATTGCTGGTGCCATTGGTGTTCTTTGGACAAACGTATTAATTACCGATGCTGTTGTCAATGGTGCACCTCAAGGGCTAGGTGGGTTAATTCCTGCTGTTATGGTTTTAGAACCAATTAATGCTGTATTCAACGCAATACAGTTCTGTTCAATTTCATGTATCGCTATTGGAATTGTTATGTTAGTTGCTCAAGAAATTGGGGAAGCTAACGGTGAAACTGGAGCTTTTCCAGCTATTTTAGGATTTATGTGCTGGGCTATGGTCACTCCAACTGCACATGCAGTAACTGGATTAACTGCTTACACTGATGCAGCTGGTACTGCTGTTACAATTGGAACAGTTTTAGAACAAGCTGGTGTTGATTTAGCTGGTGTAGGGACTTTCACTGGTTTTGCTGGAAGCTACATGGGAGCTACTGGTTTATTTACTTCATTGATTATTGGTATTTTAGGGCTTGAAATTTATAACTTCTTCCGTAAAAGAGAAGGATTAAAAATCAAAATGCCTGATCAAGTACCTCCAGGTGTTGCTCGTGCATTCGAAGTTTTAATTCCAACATTCTTAACTTTATTAGTTGTTGGTGTTATCGGATGGGCTGTACAAATGGCTACTGGATTATATTTCAATGATGTTATTTCTACTTATTTACAACAACCATTACAAGATATCATTGGTGCTAATATCGTAGCAGTTATGGTCATGTATGTATTAATCTCATTATTCTGGTTAGTAGGTATTCATGGTAATAACATGTTATCTGCTGTTAAAGAACCAATCTTCCGTCCAATGTTATATGCGAATACAGCTGCATTTACAGCTGGTGCAACTAATGCAGAAATTCCAAATGTATTCAACTTAACAATGTTACAAATGTTCGCTGAATGGGGAGGTTCTGGGGTTACTTTAGGTTTAGTTATTGCAATCTTTATCTTTGGTAAACGTGAAGATAACCGTGCAATCGCTACATTATCTATCGTTCCAGGTCTCTTCAATATCAATGAAACAGTTACATTTGGTATTCCATTGGTATTAAACCCAATCTTAGGTATTCCATTTATTCTTGCTCCAGTAGTATGTATCTTCGTTGGATGGTTATTAGTTACTATTGGATTCTGTCCAAAAATCGTTATCGAAGTTCCATGGACAATGCCACCATTATTATTAGGATTCTTAGCAACTGGTGGAAGTATTATGGGAGCTATTTCACAAGTTATCGTTATTGTAGTATCTACATTAATTTATATTCCATTCGTAATTGTTTACGAAAGATTCCAAAACAAACAAGCTGCTGAAGCTGAATAAGATATTAAACGATTTTGAAAACTTAAAGAGCGGAATTTCCGCTCTTATTTTTTTAAAGTTTAAATTGTTATTTATATGTATATCGTGTATAATATTCAAAGGGAAGTGAGGAGTTTTATGGAAGAAGAAATTAAAGAGTTTAAAGTGCGAATGAATACTGCAACAATTATTTTTCTTACTGCATTAGCATTCTATACTGTGTTTACAGTTTTCACGCAGGATAAACAGACTGCTTTGGTTATTGTCGTTTTTGCAATTGTTTGTTTTGCATTTTTCTTAGGATGTAGACCAAACAAATATACTATACATAATAGAGAATTAACAATTCATTATTATTTGTGGAAAAATAGTCATGTAGATTTAATGAACTGTGATACAATTTGTGATCCTGTTCCACGTATGGCTGACTTAGTGACAAGACCACATGCAATTGAACTTTATACAAATACAAAGAAAAGATATTGCTTTTTTCCAAAGAAAAGAGTTGAATTTGTACATGCAGTTGTAAAGGCTAATAAAAGAATTCATTGTACAGTTAAAGAATATACAGATGTTTATAGAATCTTAGAAAAGAAAGATCGTAAAGAAAGAAGAAAAGCAGAGAAAAAAGCTGCAAAAGAAGCTGCACAATCAAAGAGTTAATAAAGCGAGTATATAATCATAGAATTGATTATGTACTTTTTTTTCTCCTGAAATATGTCATTTTTTATGTATAATGAATAGAAGGAGGATATAATTATGCAATTAACATTAGAACATTTATCTTTTTATTTGAATCAATGTGAAAATAAACGCTTAAGCTGGCATACCTTAAAGGCTTATCGCATTGATTTAAAACAGTTTTATTCATTTATGATGAATAAGGATATGAATAAGCGTGAAATATCTTACTATATTCATTATCTGAATCATCATTTTAAACCTAAGACTGTCAAACGCAAATTAGCGAGTTTACATGCTTTTTTTGAAGATATGGTCTTTTATGAAATAATTCAAGAGAATCCAATGGACAAAATGAGGTATAAAATTCAAGAAGAAAAGACTTTACCACGCATTATTCAATACCATCAATTACAGGATTTATTTCATCGTTTAGATCAAGATCAGCACTTTTTTATAAAAAGAGATAAAGCCGTGATTGAATTGCTTATTTCTACAGGGATTAGAGTTTCTGAATTATGTGCTATTAAAAATGAAGATATTTATTTAGAGGAAAAGTATCTCATTATTTATGGCAAGAATGCAAAAGAAAGAGTTATATTTTTAGGTGAGGAAGTTTATCTGGCATTAAAAGAATATGAACAGGCTTTTCATGACAGGATTAGTGAGCAGGAATATTTTTTTATCAATAACCAATATCATCGTTTAACAGATCAGTCTGTTCGTCATATTATCAATAGATATACAGATGATTTTCATATCACACCACATATGTTTCGCCATACCTTTGCCACAATGCTTTTAGAGCAGGATGTTGATATATCATATATCCAAAAGATATTAGGTCATAGCTCTATTACAACAACCAGCATTTATGCCTATGCTTCTATTCAAAGACAAAAAGAGATTATGATGAATAAAAATCCAAGGCAACTTATTAAATAATATTTCTTTTTTATATATTTTCATATATGATAATGATGAGGTGATAACAATATGCAAAGATATGAAGTCTGGCGACAATTATATACATATGCAGATGAGTGGGTACAGCTAAAACCATGGGAAGTCTTATGGAGTAATGATTTTGTTGCTTTAGAGATTAATGAGAAAACATACTATTGTACAATTATGGGGAAATTAGGTGATTGTATTGGGGTATCTATATATGAAGGAGAAGAGGGATATGCAGATTTATGTAGTATAGCTCATGAATATCCAGATCAAGCTATTGCGCAATATATGATGTTTGAACAAAATTGTTTAACATTTTATATGGGAGATCGCGAAGAGGTTCCAAAAGGTCAAAAAGAAATCATTAAAAAATTAGGATTAAAATATAGAGGAAAAGGACATTGGCCATATTTTCTTTCATTTGTGCCAAGATTTTATCCTTATGAAATTAATGATCAACAGGCAAGTGTGATTGTACAAGTTTTTAAGCATCTCATTCCACTTATGAAAGCTTATATGAATCACGAAGTAGCTGTGGATTTTGATAATGGTGAGATACTTTTTGCTCATGATCATCATGGTTGGGAATATGAAGCTATACAAAGACCTGAAGAACAAGAAAAATTCTATGTTGTAGATTTGGAAGATCAACAATATCTCAATTATTTAAAAGAGTTACCACAAACGCAAAATCAGTATATCATTGATTTGGCATATTTATCTGGTGGTCTTGTGGACGAAGCGTATGATAGACCTGTAAGTTCACTTGTCTTATTAGCCTTAGATGTGGACTCTCAACAAATCATAAAAGTCAGTATGCCAAGACCTGAAGATGATGAAATTATAGAATGTATCAGTATGTTTTGTGAACTTATGCAAGACTATGGCAAACCAAAAGATATTTTTATAAGAAATCCAAGAGTTTTTAGTTCGATAATTTCCATTTGTGAGGAATGTCAGGTGGAAGTTCATGTGACATCATTACCAATGATGGATGATATTTTTGCTCAAATGGATTATTTTATTTCAAAATAATGTCTTTTTATATAGACATTATTTTTTCTTTCATACTCTTTCATTGCAAAAATATATCTTTCATGTATAATAGAATGGACTTGTCAAAAAGGAGAATTGATAAAATGATAGCAACTCAAAATGTGTCTTTGCGATATGGTGATCGTGCTTTATTTGAAAATGTATCTATTCAATTTACTGAAGGAAACTGTTATGGAATTATTGGTGCCAATGGGGCTGGTAAATCTACTTTTTTAAAGATTTTATCAGGAGAAATTGAACCGAATAAAGGTGAAGTTGTGATAACACCGGGACAGAGATTATCTGTATTAAAACAGGATCATTTTGCTTATGATGATCAGGAAGTTTTAAAAACAGTTTTAATGGGAAATAAACGTCTTTATGAAATTATGTTAAGAAAAGAAGAGCTTTACAGTAAAGCTGACTTTAATGATGAAGACGGTATTGAACTTGCTGAACTTGAAGGTGAGTTTATGGAAATGGATGGCTGGAATGCTGAAACAGATGCTGAAATTCTTTTAAATGGATTAGGTGTAACAGGTGAATATCATCACTTGCTTATGAAAGAATTAGGTGACCAACAAAAAGTCAAAGTTTTATTGGCACAGGCCTTATTTGGTAATCCTGATATTTTATTATTGGATGAGCCGACTAACCATTTGGATTTAAAAAGTGTCACATGGTTAGAAAATTTCTTATTGAATTTCCCTAATACAGTCATTGTTGTTTCTCATGATAGACATTTCTTGAATAAAGTTTGTACGCATATTGCGGATATTGATTATAGTAAAATTCAGTTATATATAGGAAATTATGATTTCTGGTATGAATATTCTCAGATGATGTTAAAACAGGCAAAAGAAATCAATAAAAAAGCTGAAGCAAAGAAAAAAGAATTGGAAGAATTTATTGCGCGTTTTAGTGCCAATGCTTCTAAAGCAAAACAGGCAACATCACGTAAAAAATTATTAGATAACTTAGAGATGGTAGATATTAAACCATCATTAAGAAGATATCCATTTATTGGTTTTACACCAGATAGAGAAGTTGGAAATATTGTTTTAACTGTTGAAGATTTAGGATACAGTCAAAATGGTGAACAAATCTTTGATCATGTCTCATTTTCTATTTCACCAAAAGATAAAGTTGCCTTTGTTTCAGATCATGAGCTGGCAGTGACAACTTTCTTTAAGATTATCATGGGTGAAATTACAGATTATACAGGAACTTTCCAATGGGGAGTCACAACATCTCAATCATATTTCCCAAAAGATAACAATGAATTTTTTGATGATTGTGATTTAACGCTTGTTGACTGGTTAAGACAATATGCTGGAGATGATGCTTATGAACAAGATTTAAGAGGATGGTTAGGAAGAGTTTTATTTTCTGGAGAAGAAGCTTTAAAGAAAGCAAATGTCTTATCAGGTGGAGAAAAAGTAAGATGTATGCTGGCAAAAATGATGATGGCAAATGCCAATGTGCTTGTTTTGGATGAACCAACCAATCATTTGGATTTGGAATCTATACAGGCTCTTAACGAAGGATTAATTCGTTTTAAAGAAAATGTTTTATTTGCTTCTCATGACCATCAATTTGTACAAACAATTGCAAATAGAATTATTGAATTAACACCACAGGGATGTATTGATCGTTTATCAACATATGATGAATATTTAGAATATAAAGAAACTTTAGAAAATTAAACAATAATCAAGATTTTTTAATTTTCATCTGTTATGATTTAAAAAGAAAGATAATAATCATAAATTAAAGATTGATAAAGGAGACGATGTTCATGATTTTATTTCAAAATATTGCGATAACTCAAGATATGCATGATTGTTTGATTCCAGAAGATCTCAAGGCAGATGTTATTTATTATTTAAAAGAAGCTCATATTCCCTATAAATCTATACCATGGGAAGAAGTCGAAGATGGTCCTGCTAAAGAGAAAGCAATCAATCAATATAGACAGGCAGGATGTCGATCTCATTTGCATTGTATGGGTATTTTACAAGTTCCAATACAATCAGATGTTATGTTTCAGTAGATCTGTCAATTCTTTGGTCCACAGATAGACCCTGATTTTGCGATTCAAAAACAAAATATTGAAAAGAAATCTGACGAAATGTACGAAAAGTGTTATAAAGACTGGTTACAGGAAGGAGAATTTCCTGTCAAAAAATAAGACTTATAAAATATGAAAGATTTAGGAATTATCTTTGCATATGATGATGCTTTTCGAGCAACCCGATTAGCAATGAATATGGAAACATATTTAAATTATGCTTGAGAACGTTTAACTGAAAAAAGCAAAAGAAAAAGGTGGTAATGCTGTTTTAGGCATATGTTTTGATTTAAGAGATACATGAAAACCCGTGTCAATGGGAACAGTCGTTATATGAGAAGATGAGTAAAGTGATGTGTATGCATCACCTTTTTTGAATAGATTTTCAAAATATCGGAAACAATAGATAGTGATGTTTTATTTATGAAAAAACAAGCATATATAATAAAAAGGCTTATGTTCTTTGAACATAAACACCTTTTATTTTAGCAATATAAACACGATGATAATCCTGATCAGGATACCATTTTGTATCTAGAGATGTATCTTTAAAGTTTTCAGGTTTAATGTCATCTTCATAGATTTTTTCAACAATGAAGACCAAATGCGCTTCTTCAAATGTAGGTACGCCATCAATATATGTGGTATGGAAATGAACATGATTGATTTTATCTTGATCACGTCCAGAAACTGTACCTAAAACAGAAAGTTCTTTCTTATATCCATCAAAAAATGATAGAGAGAAGCATTCTTGTTGGTCAACAAACTGTTTTGTATAGCGTTGCGGACGGATAAATGCATAAACAACGTTTTGTCCCCATAAAACACCCATACCGCCCCAAGAAGCTGTCATCGTATTGACTTTTTGATGATCACCAGCCGTTATAAGCATCCAGTCTTTGCCAATGGCCTGAAAAGTATTCATATCTAGAGTATTTATATCTATTTTTTCAAATGTCATCATTCTTCCTCCTTTTTCTTGATTATAACATAGTATATGCAAAAAATATGAAATATAAAGAGGTGAAACCATAAAAATGAAAAAAATCATCAAAATCATTTCAATCATTATCTTGATTTTGACAATATTTATCATGGGTATCACTTTATATATTGGAAATTATTTATATGACTATACCCTCAATCCTCATTCTAATCATTCCTTATTTGATAGTGAACTTTATCAAAAAGATACACAAGATGCTCAAAAATGGTTAGAAGACAAGAGTGTTCATCTTTCTATTTCAAGTTATGATGATCTTTTTTTACATGCTTATTATATTGAACAAAATAATCCCATTTATGCCATTATGGTGCATGGGTATCGAGGAGATAGTTCTAGTATTATTTCACCTGTCAAACATTTTTATGAGCAGGGATATAATCTTTTGATTCCAGATTTACGTGGTCATGGACAAAGTGAAGGAGATTATATTGGAATGGGATGGGATGATCGTTATGATATTATGGGATGGATTGACTATCTTGTATCTCAAAATCCACAGGCTCAAATTATTTTATATGGTGTTTCTATGGGTGGAGCTACGGTCATGGATGTAGCTGGAGAAAATTTACCATCACAAGTGAAGGCTGTTATTGAAGATTGTGGTTATACGAGTGTCTGGGATGTTTTTCAATACCATATTCCTATGAAAAAGTGGCAAAGTGAAGTGGCTTTGCATATGGCAAGTCTTGTGACTCAAATAAGAGCAGGCTATGCTTTGGAAGATGTTCAACCTATTCAACAGGTTCAAAAAAGTCAGATTCCTATTTTATTTATTCATGGTCAAGACGATGATTTTGTCCCCGTGGATATGATAGATGAACTATATTTAAAAGCCAATTGCCCTAAAGAAAAACTTATTATTAAAGGAGCTGGTCATGCTCAAAGCTGTTCTACTGATGCGAAAACATATTATCAGACTATTTTTCAATTTATTCATCGTTATACAAAAAAATAGATGTTATCAAACATCTATTTTAGGCTGTATGTGTGCGCATTTCATTTTTTAATTCATATAATGCATGACGGGCTTCTTCAATGTCATCAATCACATCATAAATTTCTTTACGTTGTTCTTCATTGATAGAATCATATTTAGAAATATCAAGAAGCTTTTCTAAAGCCTGATAAATATAATGATTTGCCTGATTTAATTGTTCCATCATTAACCTCCTTTAAATAAATAGATGTATACCAATCATAATCAATATCATTGATACATAATGATAACTCCAAATCTTATAGAATACAAGTAAAAAAATAAAAACAAGACTCCATAAGATTAATTGTAGAGCGATTAGTCCAAAAGATAAAGGTAAAGAAAAGAAAATAAAAAAGAAAATGTGAATCAATGTATAAAAGCTTATATATTTGAACCATTGTTTCAAAAAAATCTCATGTTTCTTTCGTTTAGAAAGACGTAAGCTTATCAGTGTGTCAAGATAGAGATACTGATAAACGATTTGATAGAAAATATAACTCCAGAATATTTGGATGATAACAAAAATAAGATATCGAAAATCGAAGAAGGGATAGTGAAGAAGAATATAAGGTGTTATATCTTGATAAAGATATTTCAAAAAATAAACAAGCAAGCCATAAATAACAGTTATTTTAATCCATTTCATCTAAGAATAATTGTCCCTCTTCTAAACGATAGATATGTGTATAATGGATATCTGGTAAGTAATCATGAGCAGCAATCACAATGGTATGTTCTTTGTCATGTAATTGATTGATGAGCTGACAGAATGTATGAATAGATGTCTGATCTAAACCACGTGTGGGTTCATCTAATAAAATAAGTTCCTGATTTTCCATAATGGCTTGAATGATACCTGCTTTTTGACGCATACCAACAGAAAAGTTTTTTAACTTCATGGAGCTATGTAAATCTAATTGAAATTGTTGACACAATGATTCAATATAAGTGCTATCATATTGATTTTTTAAAGAAGCCAGGAATTGAAGATTATAAGCGAGAGTTTCGTTTTCTAGAAAACCTGGATTTTCAATTAAAGCTCCAATCTGTAAATCATTCTTTTTGGTGATTGTCCCTGAAGTAGGTTTGATAATATCGCAGATCAGCTTAAAAAGTGTTGATTTTCCTGAACCATTGATACCATGAATATAGATACATTCATGACCATCAAGATGAAATGAAAGATGTTGTAATACGGGTTGTTTATGAAAACTTATACTTAAATCTTGAATATCTAACATAAATCCTCCTTAAAATAGTTTTGTATAAACAATATGAAATAAAAAGTTCATAAAGATAGGTAAAGCTAAATAAATAAAATTCTTTTTTTGACCAATTTGTAGATATATGAATGTTGTTTCAATAAAAGTGACAATAAGATTAAGAATCATAAATAAAATCGTCACAAACATATCTGCTGGTAAGATGCCACCAAAAAAGAAAGCATAGCTTATATAAATAATCATTGTATAAATAAAACTGACCATCATTAAGAAATAATAAACGGAAGTATATGTTTTCTGTTCACCAATTCTTGTGATAATAGGAGATAGCAAGCGATTGCATTGTGCTGTAAACTGATAGTTCATTAATAAAAAGACATTATTCATATAAACACAAAGATAATTCGAATAAATGAGACAAATTGTATAAGTGTTTTTTCCACAAAGGATGGGTGATGCAAACAACATCATAATCAATATGATCATGACTTTCACATCGAGAAGTTTGAACCATTTTTTAATCATTTGTTTCTCTCCTTTTCAATAAGATCTGAAAACAAAGATAAGAAACTATGGCATATATGAAAAAACAAATCGTATACAATGCAAGATGTGAAAGACCAAATGGATTTTCACGAACATGTTCTAATCCTAATGCAACTAAATTGTTGATTTGAATAAGAAAAGCTGCTTCTGGAATAGGTAAATACCCTTGAATCAAGGCGGGAATTAATACCAGCAAAATACCAATAATGACACCACAACAACGATAGACGTATTTGTTGGTGATAAAAGTCTGTAATGCCAAAATAACACTGGACATTAAAGCATAGCCTAAAGAAGTGAGGGTTATAAAAAGAATCAGATTGATCACTTCAATAGGGCATAGAAGCTGAGTCGTGATATAGTATCCATCAGGATAAGTCATGCTTTGAAAATGTATAGGAATTAAAAAAACATGACAGAAAATAAGTAGGCCTACCTGGATCAGGGTGATCACTCCAAAGGTCAAAAGTATATTTTTGATGCTGACTTCCAGATAATAATGTCTTCTTGTTAATCTTGTTTCAATCATGTAAGCACTGCGAGTTTGATGCATATTTAAAAAATCATATGCCATGATATTTGGCAGCAACAGCATCAGTAAAATAAATAAAAATGGGTTTGTGCCAATACGATATAAACTGTAAAAAAATTCAAGTCCAGCATTAGGATAAGCTTCCTGATAACCAGGACTGGAAAAAATAGATTGTTGAAAACTATAAATAGTGCTTATGATAATGAATATAAAAATAACAGTCACTAGAAATAGTTTTTCTTTTGAAAGAAACGCTTTCCATAAGGAACGATGTCTTTCCATAAAATCATTGTCCTCCTTTCTTATATGTTTCCTTTATACCTTAACAGACTTATGCAAAAATAAGTCGAAAGTGTGCTAAAAATGCACAAACAGGAGTGAAAGTGGCATTTTTTATTTAAAAATGAATAGGTAAAATAAAAAAAGGGATAAGGAGTGAAGGACATGAAAGTATTTATTTGTATGGATGATGAAGATTGTATAGAAAAATTAAGTGAATTATTATATCAGACACATATGGAAGAAGATATATCTATTGATAGCTATGATCAATTTGTCAATATAGCATTTTTACGTCAAAGAGAAAGCTATGATGTGGCTTTTATTGGAGATCGTATTCATGGTGACAATGGTTTTTTAATGGGTGAGTATTTACATGATGCGAATCCTGAATGTTTGATTATCTATATTGGTGATGATTATGCGCATATGCATGAAAGTTTTCGGGCATATGGATATCAGATGTTTTTAAAACAGGAATTACCAGAACTGTTTAATGGTGAATTTCAAAGAATATGGGATCATTACCAAAAATTACATCACGAGGAAATCTTCTATCTTGATAATGGAGGAACACGACGTTTTTTACCAGGGGAAATCGTTTATATTGAAAATGGACGTTTTCAAACACAGGTGGTGACTGCACATCAGCGTTTTTATGGACATTTTGGTGATTTAACCAAAACAAAAACGAAGTTATTGAAGTATTCTTTTTTTCAGATGCATCCCCGTTATTTTGTAAATATGCATTATATTTTAATGATTCGAAATGGTGAATTAGAAATGAAAAATGGAGATTGTATTCCAACTTCTATTATGAATAAAGAATTAATTAATGATGCGATTCAATCTTTTCTTTCTAGTCAGTAAAAAATATGAATAAATATTGAAAAAAAAGGTAAGAAATGATATGATTCAATTAGTTATACAACTGACGGAAGTGGAATAGACCACATGGAGTATAATGGGAAAGAGTCGACCGTCTGGGCAACAGTCTGGACGTTTAGACTCTTTTTTTGGTTTTTCATAAATTGATAGCGATATCAATAGTCAAAACCATGAATTTGTGATATAAAGAAAGTGTCAAGAGGTCCTAAAAATAAAAAAAGAAAGGGTGTTTAATGATGTTAACAGATGTAGAGATTGCACAAAGTGCAAAAATGAAACCCATCAAGGAGATTGCTGAAAAAGTTGGACTTGATGAAGATGATTTGGAGCTTTATGGTAAGTATAAAGCTAAGATTTCATTAGAAGCGATTTCTCAACTTAAGGAAAAAGAAAATGGAAAGTTAATCTTAGTGACTGCCATTAATCCAACACCTGCAGGTGAAGGAAAGACAACAACAATGATTGGATTATCTCAAGCTTTGAATAAATTAGGGAAAAAATCTGTTGTGGCTATGCGTGAACCAAGTTTAGGTCCATGTTTTGGCGTGAAAGGTGGTGCAGCTGGTGGCGGTTATGCTCAAGTTGTTCCAATGGAAGATATCAATCTGCATTTTACTGGTGATATTCATGCTATTACGACTGCCAATAATTTAATTGCAGCGATGTTAGACAATTCTATTCAACAGGGAAACCCATTGGATATTGATACAAGACAGATTGTCTGGAAAAGATGTGTAGATCTTAATGATCGTGCATTAAGACATATTGTTGTGGGACTTGGTGGTAAAGTCAATGGTGTTCCTAGAGAAGATGGATTTGATATTTCAGTGGCGAGTGAAGTTATGGCTATTTTGTGTTTAGCAACATCATTGGAAGATTTAAAACAACGTGCGGGACGTATGATTGTGGCTTATAATCATGCTGGTGAACCTGTGACGGTGGATGATATTCAGGCCACAGGAGCTGTCACATTATTATTGAAAGATGCTATTAAGCCAAATTTAGTCCAAACACTTGATCATACGCCAGTCTTTGTTCATGGGGGTCCATTTGCGAATATTGCACATGGATGTAACTCTGTTATGGCAACAAATTTAGCTATGAAATTAGGTGATTATGCTATTACTGAAGCTGGTTTTGGAGCTGATTTAGGTGCTGAAAAATTCTTAGATATCAAATGTCGTCAGGCTGGATTAAAACCAGATGCAGTTGTTATTGTCGCAACTGTCCGTGCGCTTAAAATGCATGGTGGCGTGAAGAAAACAGATTTAGCAGTAGAAAATTTAGATGCCCTTAGAAAAGGAATTGAAAACTTAGAAAAACATATTGAAAATATTCATAAATACCATTTGCCTAGTGTTGTTGCTATTAATGCTTTTCCAACCGATACAAAGGCTGAACTTGAATTATTAAAGGAAATCTGTAAACAAAAAGGTGTCGATGTTGCCATTAGTGAAGTGTGGGCAAAAGGAGCAGATGGTGGCATTGAATTGGCTGAAAAATTATTAGAAGTCTTAGATACAAAAGAAGCTCATTTTGAGCCATTATATGATTTGAATTTGCCAATTGCTGACAAAATCAAAGTCATTGCAAAAGAAATCTATGGTGCTGATGATGTGACTTTCACTAAGAAGGTCATGAATAAAATGAAAAAATATGAAGCACAGGGATTAGGTCAATTACCAATCTGTGTCGCAAAAACACAATATTCATTATCTGATGATCCAACATTGCTTGGTCGTCCTCATGGATTTGTGGTTGAAATCAATGATTTGATTCCAAATACAGGAGCAGGATTTTTAGTCGCTATTAGTGGCGATATTATGCGTATGCCTGGATTACCAAAACAACCAGCTGCCGTGAATATGGATATTGATGAAGATGGCAAGATTGTTGGATTATTTTAAATAGAAGGAGATGGAGAAATGAAAGTAGCAGTGATTATGGGTTCAACAAGTGATTTACCAAAAGTTGAACCAGCTATTCAAATTTTAAAAGATTATGGTGTTGAAGTTCAGGTGAGATGTTTATCAGCTCATCGTGCTCATCTAGGACTTAGTGAGTTTATGAAGGAAATCAATCAAAATGGGACAGAGGTCGTTATTACAGCAGCAGGTATGGCCGCTGCCTTACCAGGTGTTGTCGCATCGCAAACAGTATTACCTGTTATTGGTGTTCCACTAAGTGGCGCAACATTAGATGGTATGGACGCTTTGTTGTCAATTGTCCAAATGCCTTCTGGTATCCCAGTTGCAACAGTCGCTATCAATGGAAGTAAAAATGCAGCTTATTTAGCATTACAGATGATGGCTGTACATCATGAAGAATTAAAAACAAAACTCATCGCCTTCCGTCAGGATAATGAAAAACAGGCAATGAAAGCAAATCAGGAAGTTATGGAAAAATATCAATAAAAAAGGAGAACAAAACAATGGCAAAATTATTATATGAAGGAAAAGCAAAACAAGTTTATGAAACAGAAAATCCAAATGAATACATCATTCATTATAAAGATGATGCAACAGCTGGTAATGGTGTGAAACATGATCAGTTTGAAGGAAAAGGTGTCTTAAATAATACGATTTCTTGTATTATCTTTGATATGTTAGAAGAAGCAGGAATCAAGACACATATGATTGAAAAAATCAATGAAAGAGATATTCGTGTTAAAAAAGTAGAAATCTTCCCATTAGAAGTCATTATTAGAAACATTACTACAGGATCATTCTGTAAAAGATTAGGAGCAAAAGAAGGTATTGTCTTAGATGAACCAATATTCGAATTAAGTTATAAAAATGATGACTATGGAGATCCATTAATCAATGATGATCATGCTGTAGCATTGGGACTTGCTTCGCGTGATGAATTAAAATATATCCGTGAAACAACATTAAAGATTAATGAATTATTAAAAGCATTCTTCTTAAAATTAAATTTAAAATTAGTAGATTTTAAAATTGAATTTGGTAAAACTGAAGATGGTCAAATCTTATTGGCAGATGAAATTTCACCTGATTCTTGTCGTTTATGGGATGTTGATACAAATCAAAAATATGATAAAGATGTCTTTAGACAAGATATTGGTGATTTAATTGAAACTTATAAAGCCGTTTTAGCAAGAATGGAAAATAAATAAGGAGAAAAAGTATGGATTATAAAAAAGCTGGTGTAGATATTGAAGCTGGATACAAATCAGTAGAATTAATGAAAGAACATGTTAAAGCAACGATGCGTCCTGAAGTCATTGGTGGACTTGGTGGTTTTGCTGGAGCATTTGATTTAAGTGCCATTAAAAATATGGAAGAACCTGTTTTATTATCAGGAACTGATGGTTGTGGAACAAAGGTGAAATTAGCTTTTGTGATGGATAAACATGATACGATTGGTATTGATGCTGTTGCGATGTGTGTCAATGATATTGCATGTAGTGGTGGAGAGCCATTGTTTTTCTTGGATTATATTGCCTGTGGAAAGAACTATCCTGAAAAAATTGCAACCATTGTTAAAGGGGTGGCTCAAGGTTGTCTTCAATCTGAATGTGCATTAGTTGGTGGTGAAACAGCAGAACATCCAGGATTGATGCCTGAAGATGATTATGATTTGGCTGGTTTTGCAGTAGGTGTTGTTGATAAAAAAGATATTATTGATGGTTCAAATATCAAAGCTGGTGATGTTTTGGTTGGTATCGCATCTAGTGGTGTGCATAGTAATGGTTTTTCACTTGTGAGAAAAGTTTTTGATATCACAAAAGAATCATTAGAAACATATTATGATGAATTAAATGGAACATTGGGTGAAACATTATTAACACCAACAAGAATTTATGTCAAAGCTTTAAAAAATATCAAAAAAGCCGGTGTTCAAGTCAAAGGATGCTCACATATTACAGGTGGAGGATTTTATGAAAATGTTCCAAGAATGTTACCAGATCATGCATTAGCTGTCATTCGTAAAGATAGTTATCCTATCCCACCTATTTTCAATCTGATTCAAAAGAATGGACAAATCGAAGAACAGATGATGTATAATACGTTTAATATGGGACTAGGAATGGTGATTGCTTTAGATCCTGCAGATGTTGACACAGCTATGAAAGCTATTGAAGCAGCAGGTGATCATTGTTATGTTGTTGGACATATTGAAGAAGGTCAAAAAGGAGTTCAGTTATGTTAAAGATTGCTGTGATGATATCTGGTGGTGGCACAGATTTGCAATCAATTATTGATGCCTGTCAGGCTGGAAAAATCAATGGAACGATTGAACTTGTGATTTCTAATCGTCAAAAAGCTTATGGTTTACAGCGTGCTCAAAAAGCAGGGATTGAAACAGCAGTTGTCAAAAAGAATGATACATTGATTGTATCAATGTTAAAGGAAAGAAACATTGATTTGGTTGTTTTAGCTGGTTATTTAGCCATTTTAACAGATGAACTGATTGATGCCTATCCAAATCAGATTATCAATATTCATCCTTCATTGATTCCTTCATTTTGTGGGGCAGGTATGTACGGAATGCATGTCCACGAAGCTGTTTTGAATAGAGGCGTGAAAGTCAGTGGGGCGACTGTTCATTTTGTCAGCAGTGAAATAGATGGTGGTCCTATCATTAAGCAGGTTGCCTGTGATATTTCGGATTTAGATAAACCAGAAGATATACAGGCTAGAGTTTTAGAAATTGAACATCGCATCTTACCTGAAGTTGTCGGGTTATATTGTGATGGAAGAATAAAAGTAGAAAATGGAAGGGCAAAGGTGATTTAAGTGAAAAGAGCTTTGATTTCTGTAACAAATAAAGATGATGTTGTTGATTTTGCATCGGGTTTAGTGAAACTCGGATTTGAAATTGTTTCTACAGGTGGAACAATGAAAGTTTTAGAAGACAATGGTGTTCACTGTATTGCGATTGATGATGTCACTGGTTTTCCTGAAATGTTGGATGGGAGAGTGAAAACTTTACATCCTAAAGTTCATGGTGGACTTTTATTTAAAAGAGATAATCCAGAACATGTGAAAACAGTTCAAGAACATCATATTCAACCTATTGATTTGGTTTGTGTGAATTTATATGAATTTGAAAAAGCTTTAAGAGCTGGAAAACCAATGGAAGATATGATTGAAAATATTGATATTGGTGGACCTTCTATGATTAGAAGTGCTGCTAAAAACTTCAAAGATGTTTTGATTGTCACTGATCCAAGTGATTATGCAAAAGTCTTAGAAGCTATTGAAAACAATCAGACTGATTATGATTTCAGATTACGTCTTGCTTATAAAGCTTTTAGTACAACAGGGGCTTATGACGCCATGATTTCACGTTATTTTGCAGATGTATGTCATGATGAATTCCCTGATACTTTAAATATTTCATTAAAGAAGGTGGAACATTTACGTTATGGGGAAAACTCTCAACAGGCAGCTAATAAATATGAAGACAGCTATGTTCAAAAATCATTATTAGATTATGAACAATTACATGGAAAAGAAATTTCTTTCAATAATGTCAACGATTTATATGGAGCTGTGGCTTTAGTGAGAGAATTTGGTGATCAGATTGTTACAGCGGCTATTAAACATTCAACACCTTGTGGGGTTGCGATTGGTGAAACTGGTTATGATTCTTATATGAAAGCTTATGAAGCAGATCCACAATCTATCTTTGGTGGAATTGTAGCCGTGAACTATAAAATTGATAAACAGACAGCTGAACAGATGCATAAGATTTTCTTAGAAATCGTTGCAGCACCTGATTTTGACGCGGATGCTTTGGAAATCTTAAAGAAAAAGAAAAACTTACGTATCTTAAAATTAAAGAATTTAGATGCCAGAGATGCAAAATATGATATTAAATATCTTGAAGGTAAAGTGCTTGTCCAAGAGTTAAATACAAAGATGATTGATGAAATGAAAGTTGTCACTGAAGCAAAACCTACACCAGAACAGCTAACAGATATGGAATTTGGTATGAAAGTTGTCAAATATGTTAAATCAAATGCAATCTGTATTGTGAAAAATGGTGTGACTTTGGCTATTGGTGGAGGACAGACTTCACGTGTTTGGGCTTTGGAAAATGCTATTAGAAACAATCCTGATAAGAATTTCGAAGGTTCAGTTTTAGCTAGTGATGCTTTCTTCCCATTTAATGACTGTGTTGAAGTTGCTGCCAAGGCAGGAGTAGGCGCTATTATTCAACCAGGTGGAAGTATCAGAGATCAAGATTCTATTGATTTGTGTAATGAAAAGAATATTCCAATGGTCTTTAGTGGATATAGACATTTTAGACATTAAGATATAAATAATGAATGCGAAACAGATGTGGGATAAGTTTTTGGACAAAGAGGCTGGAGATAGTTACGATGCATGGCAGTATGGTAGTCATGCCAATGGGCTTGCTTTACTGACATTGCTGAAAATCAAAACAGCAACATCTTCAGCTTATCCCATATATGTCCAATACGATGAACCTCTACCACAGGTTGGAAGTTACAGCATTATTTTAGATAAACAAGATCATGCTGTATGTATCATTCAAACGACAGAAGTTACCATCATTCCTTTTGATCAAGTGAATGATGAGCATGCTTATTTAGAGGGAGAGGGAGATCGTACGCTTGATTATTGGCGAAAAATACATGCAGATTTTTTTACACAGGAAATGGAAAATATGGGTCAGCAGTTTCATAAGGACATGTTAGTTGTGTGTGAAAAATTTAAAGTTGTATATCCAAAATCATAAGAGGAGGAAACCATGAAAGTATTAGTTATTGGTAGTGGTGGTCGTGAACATGCGATTGCTTATGCTTTAAATAAAAGCCAGAAAGTTGATGAAATTCATGCTATACCAGGAAATCCAGGTATGGCTGAAATTGGAACTTGTCATCCTGGTCATGTAGAAGATTTAGATAGTATTTTAAAATTTGTTGAAGAACATGCGATTGATTTTACAGTGATTGGACCTGAAGTGCCTTTATGCATGGGATTAGCTGATTTATTGGAAAGTCATGGACATAAAGTTTTTGGCCCAACGAAACAGGCTGCAACTTTGGAAGGAAGTAAAGCTTTTTCTAAGGATTTTATGAAAAGACATCATATTCCTACTGCCGCCTATCAGGAAGTTCACTCTTATGAAGAGGCTATTGAAGCTTTAACTTCATTTGATTATCCTGTTGTTGTCAAAGCAGATGGATTGGCAGCTGGTAAGGGTGTTGTGATTTGTGAAAATGAATCACAAGCAAAGCTGGCTTTACAGGAAATGATGGTAGAAGGAGCTTTAGACGGAGCTGGAAAAACAGTTGTTTTAGAAGAATTCTTAACTGGATTTGAATGTTCGCTTCTTTGTTTTACTGATGGTGAAACAATCGTTCCCATGGTGAGTGCTAAGGATCATAAACAAATCTATGATGAAAATAAAGGACCAAATACAGGTGGTATGGGAACTGTTTCTCCAAATCCTTTCTTACCAGAGGGAATGGAAGAGATTTTGAAAAAAGATGTTCTAGAACCATTTATGGCTGGTTTAAAAGCTGATCATATGGATTATAGAGGTGTTGTTTTTATTGGTTTGATGATCGAAAATAATCAACCAAAAGTTCTTGAATTCAATGTTCGCTTTGGAGATCCTGAAACACAATCTATTCTTTTAAGATTAGATACAGATTTATTTGATATTATGTATGCTGTAAGTACAAAAACATTAAAAGATATTGATATTCAATGGAAAGACGAACATGTGGCCTGTCTTGTTTTAGCAAGTCAGGGTTATCCAGGAAGCTATGAAAAAGGCAAGGTTATTACGGGTATTGATCAGGTTGATGAAGATATCGTGATTTTCCATGCTGGAACTGCTATCAATCAAAATGGTGAGCTTGTAACAAATGGAGGACGTGTCTTAAATATTTGTGCCTATGGTCAAACATTAGAGGAAACACGTGATAAAGTTTATCAGGCTGCCAAGACTATTGATTTTGATGGTAAATATTATCGTAAAGATATTGGATTAAATTGAGGTGAAAAGATGAGTAAAGTCTATCGTGTATATGTTGAAAAGAAAAGTGCATATGCTATTGAAGCGAATGAGTTATTAAATAATATTCAGACACAATTAAAAATAGAAACAGTGACAGGTGTTCATGTTGTGAATCGTTATGATCTTCAAGGTGTCAGTGAAGATGTCCTTAAACAAGGGATTCCAACAATTTTAAGTGAACCTATGGTTGATGAAATTTATCAGGAAGATTATCCTTTAAATGAACATCAAAAAGCTTTTGCGATTGAATTTTTACCTGGACAATATGACCAGAGAGCTGATGCCTGTGAGCAATGTTTTCAGGTTTTAACAGGTGAAAAAAATGTTAAGGTCAAATGTGCCAAATTAATTGTTTTAGAAGGACAGGTATCTGATGATGATGTCAAAGATATTCAAAATTATTTGATTAATCCAGTAGATCAGCGTTTGGCTTCATTAGATAAACCAGAACATTTGAATGATGAAGATGTACATATTAACCCTGTTCCAATTATTGATGGATTTATGGATATGAGTGATGATGAATTGAAACGCTTTATACAAGATAATGGTATGGCCATGAATGAAGATGATTTAAAAGTCACTCAAGATTACTTTAAAAATGAAGAAAAACGTAATCCAACAGAAACTGAATTAAAGGTATTAGATACATATTGGTCTGATCATTGTCGTCATACAACATTTGCGACAATCATTACGGATTTAGACATTGAAAATGGTGCATTTAAAGAAATTTTAGAAAAAGATGTTGAAAATTATAAAACATCACGCCATTTGGTTTATGGTGTGAATACAGATCGTCCATTAACTTTAATGGATTTAGCAACGATTTCTATGAAAGAATTAAGAAAAACAGGCTATTTAGATGATTTAGAAGTTTCTAAAGAAATTAACGCCTGTTCTGTAGAATTGACTGTTCATACCAATGAAGGTGATGAAGAATGGCTATTGATGTTTAAAAATGAAACACATAACCATCCAACAGAAATTGAACCATTTGGAGGGGCAGCAACATGTTTAGGTGGTGCCATTCGTGATCCTCTTTCAGGACGTGCTTATGTTTACCAGTCTATGCGTATTACAGGAGCTGGAGATCCAAGACAGCCATTAGACGAAACAATGAAAGGAAAACTTCCTCAACGTAAAATCTGTCAGGAAGCAGCTCATGGTTTTTCAAGCTATGGAAACCAGATTGGTTTAACAACTGGTTTTGTCCATGAAATTTACGATGATGGATTCCTTGCAAAACGTATGGAACTTGGTGCCGTTGTGGCAGCTGCACCAAAAGATCAGGTGAAACGTTTAGAACCATTAAAAGGACATATTGTCTTATTGATTGGTGGACGTACTGGTCGTGATGGTATTGGTGGAGCGACAGGTTCATCAAAATCACATGAATTAAAAACCACAACAACAGCTGGAGCTGAAGTGCAAAAAGGAAATCCAGTCGAAGAAAGAAAAATTCAAAGATTATTTAGAAATCCTGAAGTGTCAAAACGTATTGTGCGTTGTAATGACTTTGGGGCAGGTGGAGTCTGTGTAGCCGTAGGTGAATTGGCAGATGGACTGGAAATCAATTTAGACGCTGTCTTAAAGAAATATGAAGGTTTAACAGGAACAGAATTAGCGATTTCTGAATCTCAGGAACGTATGGCTATTGTGATTGATCCTCGTGATGAAGCTTTTATTAAAGCTGCCTGTGATCAAGAAAATCTTGAAGTTGTCAAAGTAGCAACAGTCACTGACAAAAACCGTTTAACAATGTCTTATATGGGACAGACTGTTGTAGATATTGATCGTGGTTTCTTAGATAAGAATGGAGCTTCACGTTATCAGAATATTCATGTTGAATTACCTGATTTTGATCAGACACCTTTTGATGAAGTGAAACAGACATCATTTGTCAAAACTTCAAAAGATGTGTTAAGTCGTTTATCTGTTTGTAGCCAAAAAGGATTGGTGGAAAGATTTGACTCATCTATCGGTAATGGAACTGTTTTATCACCATTTGGTGGAAAGACTTTAAGAACTGAAACTGAAGGTATGGTCGCTTTAATTCCGGTATTACAAAAAGAAACAACAACATGTTCAATCATGAGTTATGGTTATAATCCTGTCATTTCAAAATGGTCACCTTATCATGGTTCTATTTATGCGATTGTTGAATCTATTGCGAAAATTGTCGCAATGGGTGGAGATTATCATACAATTCGTTTCTCTTTCCAGGAATATTTTGAAAAATTACTTGATATTCCAGAAAAATGGGGAAAACCATTTGCAGCATTACTTGGTGCATATCGTGTTCAATCTGAAATGAAACTTCCATCTATTGGAGGAAAAGATTCTATGTCAGGATCATTTGAAGATATACATGTACCACCAACACTTGTCTCTTTTGCGATTACTGGTGGAGATGTGCAAGATGTGATGACACCAGAATTAAAAGCAGCTGGACATACTTTGGTAGAAGTCATGTTACCAAAAGATGAATTCCATATTTTTGACTTTGATGCTTTAAAAGCACAATATGATGGTATTATGGAATTGATGAAAAATAAACAGGTTTATAGTGCTTATACTGTCAAAGATGGTGGTGTGATTGAAGCTGTTTATAAAATGGCATTTGGAAATGCAATTGGTGTACAATTGAATGATGAATTGGCATTAGAAAGCTTTGTTCAAAAAGATTATGGACATATCATCCTAGAAGTTGAAAATGATTCAGTTGTGACATTGCCACATACAAGAATTATTGGACATACAATAGAGTCATCTGATATGATATATCGTGATGAAACTTTATCATTAGATGAAGCTTATCAAGTTTATGAATCTGTTTTAAATGATGTTTATCCAACAACAGAAAAAGCTCCAACAAGTGATATGATTGTGAAAGACTGTCATCAAAGAAGTGAATTAAAAGCGAAACAGACATATGATGAAGTCAAAGTTGTTATTCCTGTATTCCCAGGAACAAACTGCGAATATGATTCAAAACGTGCTTTTGAACGTGCTGGCGCAACAGTTCAACTTGTCTTGATGCGAAATAAAACAGCTCAAGAAATGAAAGATTCTGTTGAAGAATTAGAAAAGGCTATTCGTCAATCACAAATTATGATGTTACCTGGTGGATTTAGTGCTGGTGATGAACCAGAAGGATCTGGTAAATTTATTGCGACAGTTTTAAGAAGTCCAAAACTAAAAGCTGCCATTGATGATTTATTAGAAAATCGTGATGGATTGATGATTGGAATTTGTAATGGATTCCAGGCATTAGTGAAATTAGGATTGCTTCCTTATGGACATATTAAAGATATGGATGAAAATGATCCAACATTAACATTCAATACAATTGGTCGTCACTTATCTCAGATGGTGAATACAAGAATTGCTTCTGTAAAATCACCTTGGTTAACAGGTGTGAATGTAGGAGATATTCATACTGTTCCTATTTCTCATGGAGAAGGACGTTTTGTTGCTCCAAAAGAAGTCATTGAACAATTATTTGAAAATGGTCAGGTTTTCAGTCAATATGTAGATGAAAACAATCAGCCAACTATGGTTTCACCATATAATCCTAATGGATCAATGATGGCTATTGAAGGTATTATTTCAAGTAACGGACGTGTATTAGGAAAAATGGCTCATAGTGAACGTCAAGGTGAAAATAGAAATAAGAATATTTATGGTGAAATGGATCAGAAATTATTTGAAGCAGGTGTAAATTATTTTAAAGGTGGTAAATAAATGGAAAGACAAATTTTTGAAAGTATGACACTTTGTCCTTTAGATGGACGTTATAGTAATGTCAAAGATGCTTTTGCCCAGTATTTTAGTGAGTATGCTTTAGTTAAATATCGTGTATATGTAGAAATTCAGTGGTTAAAGTTCTTGATTGAAAATATTGAAAGTGATATCTTAAAGAATTTTGATCAGACCAATATGAAACAAATTGAAGATATAGCTAATCATTTTGATGAAGAAGCTTTTGCTAAAATTAAAGAGATTGAATCTTCAACACGTCATGATGTCAAAGCTGTAGAATATTATATTGGTAATACCTTAAAAGAAATGGGTTACGATGATTTGATTAGCTTTGTTCATATCGGTTGTACTTCAGAAGATATCAATAATACGTCTTATGCTTGTATGATCAAACATGGTTTACAAGATGTCTGGTTAAAAAAAGCAAATGAAGTTGTAGATGCAATGAATAAATGGGCAATTGAACATAGTGATGATGCCATGTTGGCACATACACATGGTCAACCAGCAACACCAACAACAATTGGTAAAGAATTTAAAGTCTATGCTTATCGTTTTGCTTCTAGTATTGAAAATATCAAAAATATTCAGATTAAAGCAAAATTCAATGGTGCAACAGGAAATTATAGTGCTATTTTAACAGCTTTTCCAAATGTTGACTGGCCTGCACAAGCTAAGAAATTTGTTGAAGAATATTTAGGTTTAACTTTCAATCCATTAACAACACAAATTGAGAGTCATGATTATACTTGTCATATTTTAGACGGTATTCGTCATTTCAATAATATTTTAATGGATTTAGATGTTGATATGTGGCTTTATATTTCTATGGAATACTTTAAACAGATTCCAGTTCAAGGAGAAGTTGGAAGTAGTACAATGCCTCATAAAGTGAATCCAATTCGTTTTGAAAACAGTGAAGCCAATGCAGATATGTCAAATCATATTTGTGTAGCTTTATCTAATAAGTTACCAAAATCTCGTATGCAAAGAGATTTATCTGATTCTTCTAGTCAAAGAAATTTAGGATTAGCTTTTGGATATTCTTTACAGGCTATGAATGAAACATTAAATGGACTTGCTAAATGTGTAGTGAATAAAGAAAAATTAGCATATGATCTTAATGAAAAATGGGAAGTTTTAGCTGAACCAATTCAAACAATGTTAAGAAAATATGGTGTACCTGATGCTTATGATACTTTAAAAGCTCTAACAAGAGGAAAAAGTATTTCTAAAGAAGATATTTTAAAATTTGCTGAAAGTTTAGATATTCTTTCTGATGAAGACCGTGAAACTTTAGTGAATATGACACCAGCTTCTTATATTGGTAAAGCAAGTGAACTTGCAAAAATGAAATAAATAGAGAAGGTAATGGACATCTATGATGAACATTACCTTTTTACATAAACAAAAACTATATAATTTATGCTTTACAATGAATTGATCAATCAATCTGATATTTTAACCATGAAAAGTTTGGATATGTTATAATTGTTATAAAAGGGGATGGGATAATGAAATATCGTGTTATTTATAATAAAGGACTACCTAAGTCCATGTTAGAAAAGATAAAAAATAGGGAATATACATTAGATGAGATTCATTCTATGTATCAAGTTATAAAAAGAAACCATGATGCTAAACAAAAGGGATGGATACGTGCTATGATCATTTTGATAATATGTATTGTTGGCGTAGGTGGTTTAGGAATAACAAAAGTTCAACAACAGGCCTTAATAGTTTATCTTTTTTCCATTGGTTTTGTAGCTGTATTATGTATCTTGATATTGATATATGCAAAAATCAATGCAGTCAATAAAGAAATGAACCAACTTCAAAAAGCGTTAGAAATAGGGTATCCAGAATTGGCTGAAAGATTTTTTGTGAAATCGTGATATTTTTCTCAAAAACTTAGCAGCGAAAGACATTTATGAGATAAAAGAACCTATATAATATATAGCTTTATGATTTAGAAAATATATGAAAAATGTCGATAGAAATGTTAAGATTATGTTAAAAATATTTACATTATGTTAGGAATATGTTAAGTTTTACTTGTGTATAAATAGGAGGGACATGATGGAACTGACAAACATATTCTCTTTGCTTGGAGGGTTGGCTTTATTCCTTTATGGGATGACAATGATGTCAAATGGTTTAGAGCTGGCTGCCGGGAATAAGATGAAGTCAATTTTGGAAAAATTGACAACAAATCGTTTTTTAGGGGTTGCAGTTGGAGCACTGATAACAGCGATTATTCAATCTTCATCAGCAACAACAGTTATGATTGTAGGCTTTGTTAATGCAGGACTTATGCAATTGAAAAATGCTGTATGGGTCATCATGGGTGCCAATATTGGGACAACAATCACAGGACAGCTGATTGCCTTGGATATTACAGCTTTAGCACCTATTATTGCTTTTATAGGGGTTGTATTAATTGCCTTTTTCAAAAGCAAGAAACTTGATGCAATTGGTGAAATTATTGCTGGTTTAGGTATTTTATTTATGGGGATGGAAATGATGTCAACAGCAATGGCGCCATTAAGAGAGTCTGCAGAATTTGCTAATATTGTCGCAAACTTCCAAAATCCATTGATTGGTATTTTAGTAGGTACAGTCTTTACTGCCATCATTCAGTCATCATCAGCGTCAGTAGGTATTTTACAGGCGTTAGCGATGAGTGGTGTTGTAACTTTACCATCAGCTATTTATGTTTTATTTGGACAAAATATTGGAACATGTATTACGGCTGTTCTTGCATCAATAGGGACAAATAGAAATGCAAAGCGAACAACAATTATTCACTTATCATTCAATATTATAGGAACAATTATCTTTGTTATTATTAGTATGACAACACCATTTGCTGCGTTTATGGCATCATTAACACCAACAAATGTTGCAGCACAAATTGCCAATGTACATACAGTATTTAATGTTGTGACAACAATCATCTTGTTACCAATTGGAACAAAACTGGTCGATTTATCATTCATTATTTTACCAGAAAAGCCAGAATTGGAAGGAAAGATGCAGTTAAAATACTTAGACTTTGGTATCTTTACAAACGACTATCATATTGGAACAAGTGCTATTGCGAATACGCAGTTGTTCAATGAAACACAGAACATGCTAGATGTTGCAATAGACAATGTCCGCAAATCATTTGAACTTTTGATAGAGTTCAAGGAAGACAAATATGAAAAGCTACAAAAGAATGAAGAATATATTAACTATTTGAATAAAAATATCGTAGACTTTACAACAAATGCGATTTCAACAGAATTTCCAGTAGAAGGCTCACAGGCCATAGGTCTATTCATGAAGATATCATCAGACATTGAAAGAATTGGAGATCATGCGGTGAACATAGCCCAAAGGGCCGAGTTACTTCAAAGTGAAGACAGACGATTCTCACATGAAGCTATGGATGAGATTGGAATCATGAGCAGTCTTTGTGTCAATATACTAGATGAGCTGAGAATCATGAACTATGATGAGTTCAGTAGCATTGTAGACAAAGTTGATGTAATAGAAGAGAACATAGACAAGACACATCATCAGTTTACAGTAAATCAGCTTAAGAGATTAAAAGATAAAAAATGTACAACAGAGAACAGTGTTGTCTATACAAAGATTCTTACAGATTTTGAAAGAATTGGGGATCATGGATTGAACATAGCCAAAGGTTTCTATAAAGCAAGAGAAGCAATGAAAGCTATGAAAATGGTGAAACCAGAAATGATCGAAGAAACAGAAAAAGCAACAGTGTAAAACTTTATGTGAAAACATAAAGTTTTTCTGTTTTTAAAGTTAAAAATAATATTTTATATAAACAGTAGTTTCTATGATGAAAATTTGTTATAATATTGAACAACATAGGAGGTAATAATAATGAAAAAAGTTATATCAACGGATAAAGCACCAGGAGCTATTGGACCATATAGTCAAGGTATTGATTTAGGAGATATTATTTTCTTCTCTGGTCAAATTCCTTTGAATCCTCAAACTGGTGAAATGCCAGAAGGAATCGAAGCACAAACAAAACAGGCTTTAGATAATGTCAAAGGATTGCTTGAAAGTCAAAATTTAGATTTTTCTCATGTTGTAAAGACAACAGTATTTTTAGATGATATGAAAGATTTTAATACTGTTAATAGCATTTATGCTCAATATTTTGTAGAGCCTTATCCTGCTAGAAGTGCTATTGAAGTAGGAAGCTTACCAAAAGGCGCACTTATAGAAGTGGAAATTATTGCCGTCAAATAACACTATCTTTTTAGCTGAAAGATTTCATCATTATATTAAAATTTATTATAGTGATGGACATACGGAAATTATTTTTGAAGATATAAAAAGTTATCTTCAACAAAAAAGAGCAAAAAAAGGATATAAAAATGCTATTTTACTACATGAAAATTGGCTATATCCAACTATGAATCAAAAAGATTATTCATGTCATTGGGTTAACTTGTATTATTTACGTGAAAGAAATCCTTATTGTAAACAATTATTAAAGGATAAAAATATATATCAAAAAGCAAAAGTTATGTATATAAAACAAATTCAAAAAGAAATGAATACCTATGGTCATACAGTAAAAGAACTAAGGTAATACTTTGGTTCTTTTTTTGTTTAATAAGAGAAGATTAAAAATCTAATTTATTTTATGAGAAAAGTAATCTTTTGGAGTCAAATGGAAGGTTTTCTAAATAAAAAAAATCAGGTATAATAAAATTGAAATTGTTTTGATATGAAAATAGGAGAAAAGTATGAAAAATAAAATCTTGATTGTGGATGATTCACAGGTAAATAGACAAAGTTTAGCGGATATTTTAAGAGAAGATTATGAAATTGTTTTTGCAAATAATAGTACTGAAGCTATTTCATTAGTGAAGAATAATCTTTCATCGCTATCTTTGATAATATTGAATTGGATGATGGCTGAAATGAATGGGATTGAAGTTTTATCTTCTATGAATAAATATCACTGGATTGATAAAATACCTGTCATCATTATTGTCACACAAAATTTACAATATCCTATAGAACATGCTTATGAATTAGGGATTAGTGATGTTATAAGTTTGCCATTTCATGAAGATATTATAAGAAAAAGAATATCTAACATCGTCTCACTATATTCTCAAAAAACTTATTTAAAAAATATGAAAACAGAGCAATTATCTGATCAATTAGATATTAAAAAAATGAAAAACAATTTCTTTTTTGAGAAGCAGAATCAACTGGCATTTATATATGATAATCAGTTAGATATCATGTTTTTATCACAAGATGCTTCTCAACGCTTGGAATTACCAGAAATTGTTGCCCATCCTATGGCTAGAGATTCTCATAATCGTCTTAAAGTCAGATTAACAAAGATGATACAGTTAGCTCAACAGACAAATCAAACAAATCCATCTTTTGAATATGAAGATTTATTTATCATTGATGGAAAAGACCTATTGTGTCATTTTCAATGTCGTGCCATCTGGCTAGGTGAAGAAAATGCACGTTTTATAGGCGTGATGGGATTTATAGATAAAGAAGAACTCTTTGATGATGAACAATTTCAAAATATTTCAAAGGTTGATCTTTTACATTTTCAATATTTTTTAATAGAATTTCAAAAAATATTTGATCAGATTTCTTTGATTGATGTTCAGACACAGCGCTATATATCTTTAACGAATGAAGATATTGAAAATATGTATTTTATGGAACATCAAGATTTATGGCAAGATATATCAATGTTTGATTCGAAAAGGTACAAAAAAGCATATGAACACCAATCAAAAGTTATTCACTTTGATTTTCAGTCACGATATATTTATTATGTCATTGATCAATATATAGAAGTGAATGATGATCCATATGTGATAGAATATAAATTAAAGATGCATGAACATATTTTAAAAAGTGATAAACAATATCGAAAAATGGTCAAAACATTAAATTATATGCAAGAGAATATATATCTGGATGGGTTAACTGAAGTTTATAATAGACGTTATTTAGAAGATGACTTGATAAAAAAAGAAGATATAACAGCGATTGCTATGATTGATTTAGATCATTTTAAAGATATTAACGATTGTTTTGGACATTTGGCAGGAGATCGAGCACTACAGGAAACAGCAAAGACCATCAAGAAAAGTGTACGTGAAAAAGATGCTGTGATTCGTTATGGTGGTGATGAATTTATTATTTTATTCTATCAGATACCTAAACATATTTTAGATGAAAGGTTGAATTCTATTCGCCAAGAAATTACAGAAATAAAAATTAAAACATACCCTGATTTAAAATTAACATGTAGCATTGGTTGTGCATATGGAAAATATGATTATCAGTTATTGAAATTAGCTGATAAAAGAATGTACCAGGCAAAAGAAAAACGAAATTGTGTTGTTATTGACGATAAAGAAGAGTTAGTGAAAGTATGATTGTATAAATTGCTGATAATTGATGCTTGTTTAAACGTGAAGTCATTCTTAAAAGATAATATATAATGAATGATATAATATTTTATAATCATGTTTAATTTATTGAAATAATATTTTAATTGGTGTATGATTCTTTTGAGGTGAAGAAACATGTACGCGGTTGGAATCATGTCAGGAACATCAATGGATGGTATTGACACAGTGCTGGTTGATATTCATGGCTATGGAAAGGAAACAAAATTGAAAGTCATTGGCTACCATGAGTATCCTATGCCTTTAGATATGAAAGCAAAAATTATGAGAGCCTGTGATGAAAAAGATTCTCATGTTGATGAAATCTGTAGCTTAAATTTTGAACTAGGGTATCTGTTTGTTGAAGCTGTCAAAGTTTTACTTCATAAATATCATATATTATCAAAAGATATTGATTTTATTGCAACACATGGACAAACAATTTATCATATTCCTTTTCAAAAAGGTCAACTGTTGCCATCTACTTTACAAATTGGGGAACCTGCTGTTTTGGCTTATGAATTGAATACAACAGTGATTTCTAATTTTAGAGTGATGGATATGGCGGCTGGTGGACAGGGAGCACCGTTGGTGCCATATAGTGAATTTATATTATATAGTGAAGAACATAAAAATATCGCATTACAAAATATTGGTGGCATTGGAAATGTGACTTTGTTAGTTGGACAGGATCTTGATCAAGTTCAGGCATTTGATACTGGACCGGGAAATATGATGATTAATGAAGCCTGTCGTCTCCTTTATCATTTAGAGTATGATGATTGTGGACATATTAGTGCTAAAGGAACGGTTATCAATGCTTTGTTAGATGAATTGATGCATCATTCATATATGAAAAAACAACCACCTAAATCAACAGGAAGAGAAGATTTTGGAGAAAAATATGTTCATTATCTTGTTGATAAATATAAAAAAGAAAAGCCACAAGATATTATAACAACTTTAACCTATTTTACTGCAAAAAGTATAGCTTATCATTATCAGACATATATATTGACATATTATCCATTGCATAAAGTTATTGTTGGCGGTGGTGGCAGTCATAATCAGACACTTTTACAAATGCTTCAAAAAGAATTATATGATATCCCTGTTTATACACAGGATGATATCGGTTATTCAAGTGATGCAAAAGAAGCCATTGCTTTTGTCATTATGGGGAATGAAACATTACACCATCACTTTTCTAATGTTAAAAGTGCGACTGGTGCATCTGATTATGTTATATTAGGGAATATGACATTACCACCACGATAATTCCTAGTATTTTTATAGAAGCATTGATATAATGAGAATAGGTGGTGAATTTATGAATTGTCTAGTACAGATTAAAGAAGCACAAAAAAGTTATACATCAACAGAAAAAATCATTGCTCAATATATTTTAGAACATACTCATGAGATATTAAATGATTCAGCCCAGCAACTAGGGGAGAAAAGTCAAACGTCAGCAGCTGCCGTTATTCGTTTTTCTAAAAAATTGGGGTATAAAGGATTTAGTGATTTAAAAATCAGTTTAGCCAGATCTTCACAAAATGAAGAGGAGGATATTGATACTGTTTTAGAGGAGGCAGATGATTTAACAACGCTTATTCATAAAGCTTGTCAATTAAATGTATCTACAGTTCAAAAAACATATCAAATGATTAATGAAGGACAATTACAAAAAGCGATTGAATATATGATTAATGCAAAAACAATTTATTTATTCGGGGTAGGAAGTTCTGCCATTGTGGCTTATGATTTTTCTCAAAAGTTATTGAGAATTGGTAAAAAAGCTATCTATAATACTGATATTCATGTGCAGATGACCTTTGCAGAAAGCATGACAAAAGACGATGTAGCGATTTTCATCAGTTACTCTGGAATGACTGCTGGTTTAACTGGTATGGCTAAAAAATTGAAAAAAGATGGTATACCAAGTCTATCCATTACACAAAATTCTAGAAATACTGTCGCAAAAAATACAACGATTCAATTGTTTGTTCCTTTGGAAGAAAAAGAAATGAGAATAGGAGCTATCTCTTCAAGAACAGCATCTTTGGTTGTCACAGATCTTTTATATTATGGTGTTTATAAATATGATTTAGCAAATAATAAAAATAGAATTTATGAAACAAAACATCTTGTTTCTCAATTATTGAAATAATAAATGTATTTAAAATGGTTCACTTTTTTATAATAAGTGATCCATTTTTATATATTGTAAATGGTAAAAAATATTGAGTATAAGGAAATATTTTAAAAAATATGATTGACTTTTATTGACAAAATAATTCAAAAATTAGATAATAAAAATGAAATAATATTTTAA